>CAZJJF010000004.1:0-32798 GCA_964546245.1 uncultured Anaerolineales bacterium | reverse complement strand
GCCGCAACGGCGCGGGCAAGAGTACCCTGCTCAAGATTCTGTCGCGCATCGTAGAGCCAACCGAGGGCCGCGTCGGCCTCAAAGGCCGCGTCACGTCGCTGCTGGAGGTGGGGACGGGTTTCCATCGTGAGTTGACGGGGCGCGAAAACATCTACCTGAATGGCTCGCTGTTGGGGATGAAGAAGCGTGAGGTGGACGCCAAGATCGACCAGATCGTCGCCTTCGCCGAGATTGACCGCTACATCGACTCGCCCGTCAAGTACTATTCCAGCGGCATGTACATTCGGCTGGCCTTCGCCGTCGCCGCCCACGTCGAGCCAGATGTGCTGCTGGTGGATGAGGTGCTGGCCGTTGGCGACCTGGCCTTCCAGAAGAAGTGCCTGGGCAAGGTGAAGACGCTGGGCGGCGAGGGTCGCACCGTCATTTTCGTCACCCACGATACGACGACCATTCGACAGTTATGCCCCACCAGTATCTGGTTGGATAAGGGGCATATCGTGGGGCGTGGCACGACGGAGGACGTGCTGCTGCGCTATACGGAGGCGACGGCGGCCAGGCGAGTCAAGCCGAGCCTGCGCGACTTCAAGGGGCGGCGCGGCAGTGGCGCAGCGCGGCTGGTCGACCACTGGGTGGAGGGTGCGACGGGCGCACCAAGTCAGGTGGTGATCAGCGGTCAGGACGTGGCCTTCGTGTTCGAGATCGAGACCCTGCCTGGGCAGCCCCTGGAGGGCGCGCGCCTGTCGTTGCACCTGCAAGACCTATGGGACAAGAGCGTCCTGGTGCTCAACAATCAGGCAATGGGGCAAGACCTGGGGCCACTGGTCGGCGCGGGGCGGGTGCGCTGCCTCATTCCCCGTTTCCCGCTGGCAGGCGGCACGTACAAGCTGCGCGCCCAGTTGTTCGCCGACGATGGGACGCGGCTGGCCGATGAGATCGACCACCTGGGTGACCTGCACGTTGTCGATGGCGACTTCTATGGCGTCGGCACGGCGCTGGCGGGCGAGAAGTCGCCGTATCTGGTAGATGCTGTGTGGTCTACCGCTGCGAGCAACGTCGAGGCCGCCTAGCGAATCAGCACCAGCGTGCCGCCGGCAATCAGGCCGATGCCCAGCACGCCGCGCCACGTCAGCGGCTCACCCAGGAACAGCGCGGCCAGAATCATAATCAAGATGATGCTGCTCTTATCGACGGCGGCGACAAAGGCCGTCGGGCCGATTTGTAGGGCACGAAAGTAGGCCAGCCAGGACAGCCCTGTCGCCACGCCTGACAGAATCAGCATCAGCCAGGTGCGGGTTGTGAACGCCGCCATCTGGCCCGCCTCCTGCTTGCCGAAGACGATCAGCCAGGCGAGCACCAGAACGACGACCGTTCGGACGGCGGTGCCGAGGGTCGAGCTGATGTCTTGCATGCCGAGCTTGGCAAAGATGGTGGTCAGGGCGGCGAACAGGGCGGACAGCAGGGCGAACATCCACCACGGAATCGCGTTCAGGCTCACGGGGCGCTCCTCGCGGGTCAACTGACATTGGCTGGCATGGTATCCCCCTCCCGGCGCCGGGTCAACTATGGTCGAGCGGTTACGATTGACAAGCCCGCTGCCTGGGCATGACAGGGTGACGTAGGCTCCTGGCCTCCGGCCAGGGAACGCGCTATAATGAGCGTTGCTTTGCTCAGTCATGCGGCTGCCTCGAAGCCTACGAAAGAGGCCCCATGCCACCCAGCGCTGGTATCAACTGGCGCAGCTATCTGGTCGCCCTACTCGTCGCCAGCGGTGTGCTGCTTCTCACGGCCAGCGTTCCCTTCCTGAGAGCGCGCCCTCTGCTGATGCTGCCCCTGACGGCCGTCGTCATCAGCGCCTGGTATGGCGGGCTGGGGCCGGGCCTGGTGGCGGCCTTCGTCAGCGCCGTGGGGCTGACGGTCTTCCTCTTTCCCCCCGAGTTTAGCCTGCTCGTTGAGAGCGAGAATAGCGTCCGCCTGGCGCTGTTCATCATCAGCAGCGTCGCCATTGCGGTACTGAGCGAGGCGCGCTTGCGAGCGGTGGATCGGGCCGAGCGCAGCCAGAGAATCGCCGAGGCGGCCGCGAGTCGCTCGTCTCGTCTGGCCGAGCTGACGGCGGCCCTGTCGGACGCCGTGACGCCCGCGCAGGTCGCGGAGGTCATCATAACAGGGGGGCTTGCGACCATTGGCGCCGATAGGGGCGGGGTCGGCATGCTGAGCCGCGATGGAACACGGTTCGAGATATTGCGCCGCTTCGGCTATGCCTCCGGTCAGCCCAATCCCTCACCCCTGGCTGTCGATAAGCTGGGCATCGCCGGCGTCGTCCTCGATACGGAGCAGCCGCTGTTCCTGGCATCTCAGGCCGAGCTAGAGCAACGCTACCCGCACCTGGCCGGCGACCTGCCCAGCAGCGCCGACGGCGCAGTGGCGGCCCTACCCCTGATGATTGAAGGCAAGGCGATTGGGGTCATGGCGGCCCGCTTCAAGCACTCCCACAGCTTCGACGCGACGGAAACTGCTTACCTCAGTAGCATTGCCCACCAATGTGCCCAGGCGTTGCATCGTGCCCGCCTGTACGAGGATGAGAAGGCGGTAACTCGCGCCGCTGAGAGGGCGGCTGAGCGCTTGCAGCGCCTACAAGCCGTGACGGCCGCGCTATCCCAGGCCGTCACTATGGATGAGGTCGCCGATGTGATCATCAGCCAGGGGCTGCTGGCGCTGGGCGCCCAGGGCGGCGTTTTGGCCTTGCTCGTCGCGGAAGGGCGCGAGTTCGAACTGATACGCATCGCGGGCTACCCAGGGGCAGAGGCTGCGCGTCGGCGACGGTTCTCGACAGATGTGAATCAGCCGATTGCGGAAGCGGTGCGGGAGCGCGAGATCGTCACTGTGGTGGGGAGCGACGAGGCAGCGCGTCGCTATCCGGGGTTTGCCGTGCCTGGCTATGGATTCTGCGCCTGGGCCGCTACCCCCCTCCTCGCCAAACAGGGAGCTGTCGGCGCGTTGGGCTTCGCCTTTGCGGAGCTGCGCGCCTTCTCCTCCGACGATATCTCGCTACTCCAAACCCTGGGCGAACAGTGCGCCCAGGCGCTGGAGCGGGCACGGCTGTATGAGGAGGAGTTGACGGCGCGCGAACGATCTGAAACGGCCCAGCGCCAGCTCGAGTTTGTGGCCAGGGTTAACGTCGCGCTATCCTTCTCTATGGACTATCCCACCCGGCTAGAGCGGCTGGCCCAATTGCTGATTCCCACCCTCGGCGATGGCTGCGTGGTGAGAGTAGCAGGGGCAGACGGCGACCTGGACACGGCCGCCTTTGCCCACGTCGACCCGGCTCGCGCGCCGGCCCTGGCCGAGGCTCTCAGCGCCGGCGAGCCAGGCGGCGACCCTGCGCGCTCGCTCTATGACAGGCTGGCCTCTGGCGAGACGATTCTCCTGCCCGATGAGAGGCAGGTGAAACAGCCAGACCCCGCATCAGAGGCGGAGGGTCAGCCTGCGATTCACCCCCTCTATCCTCAGTCCATCATGGTCGTGCCCCTGCTGGCCTTCGGCCGCTTTTTGGGCGCTGTGACACTCTATCTCACCGAGTCGGAACGCCGCTACAACGCGGCGGACGTCGACCTGGCCGAGAGGGTCTTGCGCCGCGCCGCCATCGCCCTGGACAATGCGCATCTGTACGAGTTGGAGCGCGAGGCTCACGCCACCGCCGAGCAGGCCACTGTCCGCGTCCGCCGCCTTCAGACTGTGACGGAGGCGCTGTCCCAGGCCACCAGCCTCGATGAGGTGGCTGAGGCGATCATCCACGCCGGAGCAACGGCTCTCAACGCTGACGGTGGCTTGCTGGCCTTGCTGACGCCGGAGGGGAGTGAGTTGGAAGTGGTCGCCAGCCAGGGATACCCATCGCACGCCACGGCCGAGGGATCGCGTCTGGCCCTGACGCTGCCCCGGCCCCTGGCCGACGCCGTGCGCAAGCGGGAAGTGGTCACCATCGAGTCGCCTGAGGTGGCGGCGGCGCGCTACCCGACCCTCGCCGACGCCCAGGCAGGCCTTCAGGCCTGGGTGGCTGTCCCGCTGGTGGCGGCGGACCACCTCTTGGGGGCCATCGCCTTCGCCTTCGCGGCGCCCAGGCGCTTCAGCGTGGAGGACCAGACCTTCTTGCGCACGCTGGGCGAGCAGTGCGCCCAAGCCATCGAACGGGCGCGCCTATACGAGGCGGAGCAGGAGGCCCGCACAGTGGCCGATACGGTCGCACGCCGCATCAGCCTGCTCTACGACGCCAGTAGCCGCCTCGCGGAGGGTCTAGACCTTGACGAGGTAGTGACAACGCTGGCTCACCTGGTAGTACCGGCGGTGGCAGATTGGTGCACCATCGATATGGTGACGACCGGACATTGGGCAACGCAGTTCTTCGTCAGCCACGTCGACCCCGAAAAGGAGGCTATCGCGCGCGAGATGACACGCCGCTTCCCGCCGCAGCCTGCCTACGCCCCCGGCCTCAATGAGGTACTGACCCACGCGCGGCCGATCTTTGTCTCTCATATCACGCCGGAGATACTGGCACAGCGCACGAAGAACGCCGAGCATCTGGCGATGGTGCAGAGGATTGGCCCCACCTCGTACACTATTCTACCCCTGGTGGCGCGGGGGCAACTGCTTGGAACCATGTCACTGGCGATGACTGAAGGGCGAGGCTTCGAGCCGGCCGACCTGGAGGTAGCACAGGAGTTGGCTCGTCGCGCAGCGGTGTTCGTCGACAACGCCCGCCTCTACCAGGAGGCGCGCGATGCGATGGCCGCGCGGCAGGCGATTCTAGCCGTGGTGTCCCACGACCTGAAGAACCCGCTGGCTGTCATCAAGGGCTACGCCGCGCTCATCGAGCGGGCCGCCCGCCATCTAGACGATTCGACCTCGCCACGCATCCTGGACCGGGTGAAGCGCATCGATAGCGTGACCATGCGCATGAACAGCATGATCGAGGAACTGGCCGACTTCTCACGTATTCAGATTGGTCAGCCACTGAATCTGGAACTAGAGTTGGGTGACCTGGCTCAACTGACGCAGCAGGTGGTCGAGGAGCAGCGCCAGACGACGAAGGCGCACACCATCCACCTGGACCTGGAGCGGCCGCGCTTGTTCCTCGATCTGGACACGGCCAAGATGGCGCGGGTACTGACGAACATCGTCGGCAATGCCCTGAAGTACAGCCCCGAGGGTGGTCGAGTCGATGTGCGCGTTGCGGTCGAAACGCAGGCGGGCGACGACTGGGCCGTGGTGACGGTGACAGACGAGGGACTGGGGATACCACCTGAGGATCTGCCAGCGATTTTCGAGTTCTACCGCCGGGGTTCCAATATCCCCGGGCGGGTGAAGGGCGCGGGGATCGGGCTGGCTATGGCCGACTACGTGGTGAAGCAGCACGGTGGCCGAATCGAGGTAACCAGTGAAGTGGGGGGCGGGTCAGCCTTTGCTGTGTATCTGCCGCTGCGAAGCCAATAGGCGCTCAAGTCAGCGGGCTGGCTCTCGCTTCCCGATGCCAAACTGAGTATCATTAGGCGGCAACCCCTGTCTCCTGCTAACTGATACTGCCTCGCCCCCTACCACTTCATTCGCATACGAAGCAAGAGTCAGGCCATCGACCCAGCTCCCAGGAGATTCAGCCATGCCTGCGGCACCCCTGAAGCGCCACATTCTTATTATCGACGATGACTCCGGCATGCGGGACATTCTGCGCCAATACCTGGAAGAAGAGGGTATGCAGGTGACAGAGGCTGGCTCCGGCAAGGCAGGCCTGGCCGTCCTCAAGGCTGGCGGTACGGTCGATCTCATGATTCTTGATCTGGTGCTGCCCGACATGGATGGCCTCGAGGTGCTGGAATTGCTACAGGCCGGCGGCTACGACGTGCCCGTGGTGATGGCGACGGCCCACGGTAGCTCGACGAAGGCGATTCGGGCGATGCAGTTGGGCGCGTACGACTACATTATCAAGCCCTTCGAGCTGGACGAGGTCGGCTTGCTGGTGGGGCGATTGTTCGAGCACCGGCAGCTGGCCGAGGAGGTGCGCAAGCTCCAGGAGGAGTTGCAGTCTCACGACGCGCGAGACCGCATCGTGGGCCTGAGCGAGCCGATGCAGGAGGTCTATAAGGTGATCGGACGTGTGGCGGGCAGCGGGGCCACAGTGCTGATCATCGGGGAGACGGGCACGGGCAAAGAGTTGGTAGCTGACAGCATTCACGCCAGTTCACCGCGTCGTCGCGGTCCATTCATCAAGGTGAACTGCGCCGCCCTGCCGGAGACGCTGCTGGAAAGCGAGCTATTCGGCCATGAAAAGGGTTCTTTCACCAGCGCGGTCACGCAGCGCAAGGGCGTCTTCGAACTGGCAAACAGCGGTTCGATCTTCCTGGATGAGATCGGCGAGATGAGCCTGAGCACCCAGAAGAAAGTGCTGCGCGTCCTGCAAGAGGGCGAATTCCAGCGTGTGGGCAGCTCGTCGCCCATCCACGTCGATGTGCGGGTCATCGCGGCAACTAACAAGGACTTGCTGCATGAAGTCGAGCGGCGACGCTTCCGCGAGGACCTGTACTATCGCCTCAATGTGATTCGCATCGACCTCCCTCCCCTCCGGGCGCGGAAGGACGACCTGCCCCTGCTGGTGGCCCACTTCCTCGACAAGTACCGCTACATGCCCGACAGCCAGCCGACCAAGATTTCGGAGGACGCCCTGCAAGCGTTGCTCCAATACGACTGGCCGGGGAATGTGCGTGAACTAGAGAACACCATTCAGCGCGCTGTGGTATTGTCGCAAGGCCGCATGATCACCGGCGAGTATCTCGCACTGGGGAGTACAATGCCGGGCCTGGGCGCCCTCAGTCTTGGCCCTGTCAACTACGTTGCTGCCCTGCGGCAAGGCATGAGCCTTGAGCACGCGCTCGCAGAGACAGAGCGCGGCATGCTGCAAGCGGCGTTGGACATGGCGAAGGGCGAGCCTGTCGAGGCAGCGCGCCTACTTGGCATAGATCCTGCTAAGGCCCTGGTTAAGATCGACGAGTACCGCCTGGATGCGTCCAGGCAGGAGATTTAACCCTGTGTCGATGGCATGGAAGTTGCCATGAGCTACCTAAGACCTTTATCTACCTCGCGCGACGGCATAATGGACAACAGGCCAGCGGGTCTCGACCGACCGCTCAACGGCAAGCGCGTCTTGCTTGTCGATGATGATGCGGAGCTTATCACTGTTCTACGGGCTTATCTGGAAGACCAGGGCTTGATGATCACAGAAGCCGGGACCGCCAGACAGGCTCTACATGTGCTGCACGACCGCGGCCCCTATGATCTGGTTCTACTGGATATCGGCCTGCCTGATACTGACGGCCTGGATGTGCTGGAGCGCCTTCGCCAAGAGGGCTACGATCGGCCGGTGATCATGACCACCGCCGATAGCGCCTCTGTCAAGGTGTGGCGAGCCAGGCAGCTCGGAGCGGCAGCCTACCTGACGAAACCCTTCGAGTTTGACCGGCTCATGCAGTTCATGACTCAGATTCTGGCGGCATCGTGAGCGCGGGCTGTTGGCGCGCCTCGGCCGCTAGTGTGCGGCGATATAGTTAGCCGGCCGGCGCACCCACCGACGCCGACGCCGAAACGGAGCTAGCTCATGATGACTATGGACATGTACCAGTCGCAGGAGATGCGGCCCTCTCCTACACTGGTGGCATTCAGCCAGATGCTGCAATTGTCGGGCATGCAGTTGCAACAGGCTATCCAGCAAGAGCTGGCCGAGAACCCGGCCCTTGAAGTCGAAGAACGCGAAATCTGCCCCCTGTGCGGCGAGACGGTGGCGCGCTGCCACTGCCCTGTGGCTTCCAACTGGAACGAGCCGCTGCACAGCCCGGGCAGCGACGATGACGACGAGTTTGACGTCTTCACCACCATCGCCAGCCAGGTATCGCTCAGCGAGCAACTGTCGCGCGACGTGCGGTCCCAGCTTGACGAGGACGATCTCTTCATCGCCGACTTCCTGATTGGCAGCCTCGACGAGCATGGCTTTCTGGCTGAGGATGTCGAGGAGATTGCCTATGGCCTGCGCGTGGACGTGGCGCGCGTCGCGGCGGTCCTGCGACGGATTCAGGAGGTAGGGCCGGTGGGGGTCGGTTCCCGCGATGTCCAGGAGTGCCTGCTGCACCAGTTGGAGCGTTGGGAGGAGCGCGGCAAGGCACACCCTCTCGCTCGCCCCATCATCGAGCGCTACTGGGAGGATCTGGGCGAGGGTCGGCATAGCTATATCGCTCGCTGCCTCAAGGTCGATACAGCGGCGGTGCACGCGGTGCGCGACTTCATCCGCCATCACCTACGTCCCTACCCCGTCCCCGACCTATCCGATCTAGAGACGTGGACACAGCCTTCAGAAACGCCGTACATCGCGCCCGATATCATCCTCCGGGCACGCCCAGAGGAACCAAGCGAGTTTGATGTGGAGGTGGTGGAGTCGCGACGCTTCTCGCTGCGGGTAGCCCCCTCGTACCAGGCCATCCTGCGCCAGAAGGATACCGTCTCCCCCCACTGGTCGTCGCAGGACCTGGAAGCCGTCCGCCAGTACATGACGCGCGCCCGCGATTTCATCAGCCGCGTGCGCGACCGCCGCGAAACCATGGCGCGCGTGACCCGCTATGTGGTCGAGCGGCAGAAGGACTTCCTGATGTACGGCCCGCGTCACCTGAAGCCGCTGACCCGCGCCGAGGTGGCGACGGCCCTCGGCATTCACGAGTCGACGGTCAGTCGCGCTACTGCCAACAAGTACGTGATGCTGCCGGAGCGCCAGGTCATCCCCTTCGACCACTTCTTCCAACGCGCCTTGAGTCTCCAAGACCTTCTCAAGGAGATCATCGCCCACGAGCCGCGGCCGCTCACCGATGCCGAGTTGGTGGAGAAGCTGGCAGCGCGCGGCCACAAAGTCGCACGGCGCACGGTCGCCAAGTACCGGGCGCGCCAACATATCCCACCGTCGTCGTTTCGATAGGCGTCATCTCGTGGCGCGAGTGAAGGCTGGCCTCGACATTGAGGCCAGCCTATTGCGCCTGGCACGCTTCTTGCTCTAAACAGGGTGTAGAGTCGAGGCGTTGCAGGCTGACGGAGTTCTCAAGCGTCAATGTTGTTATAAGGGTCGTGAACCTGTTGCGGCGTAGCGCGGAGCAAGACGGGGCGCTTTGGCTGTCGCCAAGGCGCTCTGGCCCCAAACTAAGGGGGCTGTCAAGCCTGGTACAGCCCCATCCTCCCCTATCCCCCTCCCCTGACTTGCGGGAGGGGGCCTTTTTGCGCCGGACATGACCATTGCGCCGCTGCCGGAAATCAGGTAGAATGATGATCAGATATTCAGACACAGGAGGTAGCAGTGACCGAGAGCATGGTAGTACAGATGGCTCAGCGCGGGGTCATCGTCATTCCGAAGACGCTGCGTGAGCGCTACCACTTGCAAGCGGGCGACACGCTCACGCTCATCGATCTCGATGGCGTGTTCGTCCTCAGCCCGAAAGCGTCGCGGGTCGGTGAGTTGGCCGACCGGCTGACCCGGGCGTTGGCGGACGAGGGTGAGACGCTGGAGAGCATGCTACACGCGCTGCGCGAGGAACGCGAGGCGTATGGACATCAGGCCTGACGTTTTCCTGGACACGAGCGCGCTGGTAGCGGGGATATGGTCGGACGCGGGCGGGGCGCGGGCGCTGCTGAGATTAGGCGAGGCTGGGGCGATCCGTCTGCTGGTGAGCGGGTTGGTGTTGGCGGAATTGGAGAGGGTGATTCGTCGCAAGGCCCCGACACGCCTCGGCCTGCTGGCGCTGATTCTGGATGCCAGTCGGGTCACGGTCGTGCCGTCGGCGCCGGCCGAAACGGTCGCTGTGTGCGAGCGCACGGTCACTTATCCGGCGGACGCAGAGGTTCTGGCGGCGGCGTGGGCGACGAACGCTGCCTATTTCGTGACCCTGGACCGCGTTCACTTCTTGGAGAACGAGGCGCTCCGGAAATTGACGCCCTTCCCAATCGGCACGCCGGGCGACTGCCTGGCCTGGTTACGACAGGGGTGGATGGAGGTATAACCGCTATGTGGGCGGCGTGGATGGAGCAGCGGTGTCGCTGGCGAGAACTTCCTCAGCCACCTGGCGCATGGTGCGGCGCTCACGGCGGCTGGTGTAGTGGATGTGCTTGAAGGCCTCCGGCTCCGTCATGCCGCGTTCCCGCATCAGCTTCGCCTTGGCCTGATCGACGAGGGTGCGCGTCTGCTCGGCATCGCGCAGCGCGTCCTGCTCGGCCAGCAGGGCGATACGCTCGTTGAAGCGCGCCTGCGCCATCGCCAGCGTCGGCGCGATGTCGCTTTCCTTGACGGGCTTGGTGAGATAGCCCAGGATGTCCCCCTCGCGGGCGCGGTCGATGTAGGGGCGATCCGTGTAGGCCGTCAGCAACACGATAGGGATGGGCTGCTCGTGGCAGATGATGGCTGCTGCGTCGAGACCGTCCAGGCGGGGCATCTGGATGTCCAGAATAGCCAGGTCAGGGCGCGCGTCACGCGCCATCTCCACGGCTTGCTGGCCGTCGCGCGCTGCGCCCACTACCATGTGGCCCAGGTCGGCGAGCATGGCGCGCAGGCCCATGCGAATCACGGCCTCGTCGTCGGCGATCAGAATGCGGAGACCCATAGCGCTCACCCTCCTCGTGGAATGGTCAACGTGGCCGCGGTCCCGCCCGACGCGCTCGCCGCGTAGCGGAACGTGCCCCCGAGATCTTCCTCGATCAGGGTGCGGATGATCTGGATGCCGAGGTTAGCCTGGATCGCTGCGTCGAAGTCGAGCGGCAGGCCGTGCCCGTCGTCCGTGACCACCAGGGTTACGGCGGCGGGCATCTCATGAATGTCGATATGGATGTGCCCGGCGTCGCGCCCATCCAGGCCGTGCTCCAGGCTATTCTGCACCAACTCGGCGACAGCCAGCGCCAGGGACGTGGCTGGTTGGGACGGCAGGTTCGGCGCGTCGCCGCCCACGGTGATCTCGACGCTCTGGTCGGGGCGCAGCATGTTGCGACTGACGGCCCGCGACACCCGCTCGGCCAGGCAGCGCACGTCCACCATCCCCAACGACGCGCCAGCCAGAATCTCATGCACCTCGGCGATGCTGAGAATGCGGTTGATGCTCTCCTGAAGGGCGGGGCGCGCCGCGCCCGCCTTAGGGTCGCTCATCTGGAGGCGCAGCAGCATCGCGACCGTCTGGAGATTGTTCTTGACGCGATGGTGCATCTCCTGGACGACGGCGGCGCGCACTGATAGCTGGGCGTTCTCGATAGCGAGCGCCGTCTGGTTCGCTAAGGTGGACAACAGCGACACCTCAGCGTCGCTGAAGGCGTGGGGTTCCTGAGTGTAGCAGCGCAACACGCCACGCACCCGATCGCGCACCACCAGGGGCACGGCCAGCAGGGAGCATAAGCCTTCGCGTCGCGCCCGCTCTGGGTCGCGGAAGCGCGGGTCGGCGCGCACGTCGGCGACGATGACCGGCCGCCGCGTCTCGGCCACCACACCCGCGATGCCCTCGCCCGGCGCGCGGTGCGGGCGGCGCTGATACTCCGCGCTCAGGTTGGGACGGGCGTGGATGACCAGCTCGCCCTCGGCCTGATCGAAGAGGACCAGCGACGCCGAGTAGACATTCATCGTCTTGGCCGTCATCTCGACGATGAGGCCAAGCATCTCCTCCAGGTATAGAGAGGAGGTCACCGTCTGGCTGACCTCCTGGACGGCCGTCAGTTCCTGCACCTGGCGTTGCAGCCGCTCGGTGAGAATCGCTTTCTCCAATGCCCCCGCTGCCAGGTCGCCGATGAGGCCGAGCAGCTCGATTTCGGCGCGGCTGTATTCGTGGCGCGCCTGGGTTTGCACGTTGATAGCGCCGATGACGTGGCCCTGGTTGATGAGGGGCAGCGCCAGTAGCGACTGAAAGCGTTCCTCGCGCGTGCCGGGGACGTACTGGAAGCGCGGGTCACTGGCAGCGTCCGACGACGCGACAGCCTGGCCGTGGGCGACGGCCCAGCCGGTCAGCCCCTCGCCGACCCGTAGTGAGCCGCGCCCCAGGGCGGCGCGGTCCAGGCCAGTGGATGCCTGGAGGATGAGGCGGTCGCCGTTAAGCAGGTAGATGGAGCACGAGTCCATGCCCATCAGTTGCGCCGTGCGCCGGGTGATGAGTTCCAGACTGCTGTCCAGGCCCCAGGCGGAGTTGATGGCGCGGCCGATCTCGCGCAGAACATCAATGGAGTCGCGAGAAGGCGCGTCACCGGCCATGACAGCCGTCATCCCTTCTCCGTAGGCGGCGCCTCGGGGCGAGCGCCGGCCGGCCGGGCATCGCCCGCGCCGTTGCTCCAGCCACGGAAGCCGTTGGTGATGGGCAGGCGGCGGTCCTTGCCGAAGGCGCGGGCGGTGATCTTGATGCCGGGTGGGGCCTGGCGGCGCTTATACTCGTTGATGTTGACCATGCGGATGATTCGCTGGACGGTAGCGCGGTCGTAGCCCAGGGCCACGATCTGGTCCAGGGACAGGTCGTCCTCGACGTATGCCTCCAGGATGGGGTCCAGCACCTCGTAGGGTGGCAGGGTATCCTGGTCGGTCTGGTTAGGACGAAGCTCGGCCGAGGGAGCTTTGGTCAGGCTGCGCTCGGGGATGAGAACGCGCCCCGCGCTGACGTTGCGCCAGTGCGCCAGGCGGGAGACGTAGGTCTTGTAGATATCCTTGATGGGCGTGAAGCCGCCCGCCATGTCGCCGTACAGGGTGCTGTAACCGACGGATACCTCACTCTTGTTGCCCGTCGTGAGCACCATACCGCCGAACTTGTTGGTGAGGGCCATGAGGATGTTGCCCCGGATACGGGCCTGCAAGTTCTCCTCGGCCACGTTCGACGCAGTCCCGGCGAAGACGCCCGCCAACATATCCAGATAGCCCTGAAAGGCAGCATCGATGGGCACATCCAGACACTCGATGCCCAGGTTGGCCGCCAGGGCGTGGGCGTCTTCGAGACTGTGACTCGACGAGTAGCGCGACGGCATGGCGACGCCAGTCACCGCTGCCTTGCCCAGCGCATCGACGGCGATGACCGCCGTCAGCGCCGAGTCGATGCCACCCGACAGGCCGATGTAGACGCGCTGGAAGCCATTCTTGCGCACGTAGTCGCGCGTGCCCAGCAGCAGCGCGCCGTACACCTCGGCCTCGTCACGCGGCGCATCGGCAACGGGTGAGCGGTCTAGCGGCGGGCGGGCGGCGGGGGGCAACGGACTGAGATGTATCGCTTCCAGGCGCGCGTCGCTGAGATGGGCAATCTTCTCCTTACGGCGGCGCGGGTCCTTGAGGCGGCGGCGAAAGACGTCCTCGATGTCGATATCGACGACGACGAAGTCCTCCTCAAAGGTCTTGCCGCGCGCCATGAGTTCGCCCGACGCGCTGAAGACCAGGCTCGCGCCGTCGAAGATTAGCTCGTCCTGGCCGCCCACCAGGTTGCAGTAGGCGACGACGGCCACGTTGTCAGCGGCACGGGTGGCGATCATGCGCTCACGGCCAACACCCTTCGCCATGTAGTACGGCGACGACGACAGGTTGATGAGCAGCTCGGCTCCACCCAGCAGCGCCTGGACCTCGGCGGGGGTGGTGGCCGTCCAGATGTCCTCACAGATGGTGACGCCGAAGGTAACGCCGTGGCCGACGAAGACGGGGTTGTCCAGGCCCGCCTGGAAGTAGCGGTCCTCGTCGAAGACGCTGTAGTTGGGCAGGTAGCGCTTGTGATAGACACCGACCAGGGCGCCATCATGGCAGATAGCGGCGGCGTTGAAGATGTCGTCCTGGGCATCGACAAAGCCGATAATGGCGGTCAGGCCGCGCGTATCGGGCAGCAGGGTTTCGAGGGCGTGCAGGTTCGCCTGGATGAACTCCGGCTTCATGAGCAGGTCTTCCGGCGGGTAGCCGGTGACGGCTAGTTCCGGAAAGGCGACGATCTGCGCCCCGACCGCCCGCGCCTGGGTCAGGCCGCGACGGATGAGGGCCACATTGCCGTCGATGTCGCCGACCGTCGGGTTGAGCTGCGCCAGCGCCAGCCGCAGGCTCTGCTCGCGCATGGCGCGCTCTTCCAGGGGATAGCCGTTGAACATGCTCTTCCCTCGCTACACCCTCTTGGCCTCGACCACGTTGGGTAGCCGCCCGATCTTGTCCAGCACCCGGCTCAGTTGCGATAGCCCGGTCACTTCCAGCACTGCCGTCACCACGGCGATGCGGGTGCGTGGGTTGGTGGACGTGCTGACCGCCGTCATGTTGATGTTGTCCTTGGCGACCACGTCGGAGATGTCGCGCACCAGGCCGGGGCGGTCGATGGCGACGACGCGGATGGCGATCTGGCTGACCTGTTGGCCGTTGGCGGGCCAGTACGCGCTTACCAGGCGGGCGGGGTCCATGCGCTCCAGTTGGGCGCAGTCGGGGCGGTGCAGCGTCAGGCCACGCCCCATCGTGATGAAGCCGACGACCTCCTCGCCCGGCAGCGGATTACAGCAGCGGGCGGTGCGGGTCATCAGGTTGCCGATGCCGTCGATGGTCAGCCCCTCGGCCGAGGTGGACTGGGGCAGGGCGGCGGGCAGCGTCAGCGGCTCGTCCTTGCTCTTGGTGGTTTCGCCCAGGCGCGCGGCTATCTGGACCAGGTTGATGTCACCCTCGCCGACCTTCGCCAGGAAGTCGTCTACCTTGTCGATCTTGAACAGCTTGGCGATGGCCTCGTAGGAGGTTTTCTCCAGGCCGAGCCGCTTGAGTTCCTTGTCGATTATCTCGCGGCCCTGGCGAATGTTCTCTTCGCGCAGCTGGCGGCGGAAGAAGGAGCGTATCTTCTCGCGGGCGCGGGCGGTGCGCACGTAGCCCAGGTTAGGGTTGAGCCAGTCGCGGCTAGGCGTGCCGTTCTTGTGGGTAAGAATCTCCACCCGCTCGCCAGTCTTGAGCTGGTAGTCCAGCGGGACAATGCGCCCATTGACCAGCGCGCCGCGACAGCGGTCGCCGACCGCCGAGTGAATGTGATAGGCAAAGTCGATGGGCGTCGAGCCGACGGGTAGCTCGACGATCTCGCCCTTCGGCGTAAAGACGTAGACCTGGTCGCGGAAGACGTCGGACTTGAGGGCGTCTACATACTCGGTAGCCGTGTCTAGGTCGCGCCGCCAGTCGAGAATCTGGCGTAACCAGGCAATCTTCTCGTCGAGCTTGGGGTCGGCCTTGCCCTGCTCCTTGTAGCGCCAGTGGGCAGCGATGCCGTACTCCGCTTCCTGGTGCATCTGATGGGTGCGAATCTGGACCTCGAAGGGCTTGCCGTCGGGGCCAATGACCGCTGTATGCAACGACTTGTAGAGGTTGTCCTTGGGGCGGGCGATGTAGTCATCGAACTCGCCGGGCACGGGCGACCACAAGCCGTGGACGATGCCCAGCACTGAGTAGCAGTCGCGCTCGGTATCCACCAGGACGCGCACGGCATACAGGTCATACACCTCTTCGAGGGGCACGCCCTTCCGCTTCATCTTGCGGTAGATGCTGGCGATATGCTTGGGTCGGCCCGTAATCTGCGCCTGGATAGCTTCGTCAACCAGGCGTTGACCCAGCGTCTTGATGATAGCGTTGACCTGCGCCTCACGCTCGGCCTGGGCGGTCTTGAGCTTGGCGCTAATCTCGCGGTACTTGTCGGGGTCGAGATAGCGGAAGGCCAGGTCCTCCAGTTCCCACTTCAACTGCCAGATGCCCAGGCGGTTGGCGAGGGGCACGTAGATGTCCATCGTCTCCTGGGCGATGCGGCGTTGGGCGGGGCCTTCCTTCGCGCCGAGGGTGCGCATGTTGTGAAGGCGGTCGGCGAGCTTGATGAGCACGACACGCACGTCCTGGGCCATGGCCAGGAACATCTTGCGCAGATTCTCGGATTGGTAGTCGTGGGCTATCGCCAACGCCGAGCCGCTGGCGTCGCCGTTGGGCGCTGCATCCGCGCCATTCCTGGCGCTGGCCTGGTCGAAGCGCGACGATAGCTTGGTTACACCGTCGACCATGTCCGCGATCTCGGAGCCGAATTGGCTTTGCAGCTGTTCTTTGGTGATGGGGGTGTCTTCGAGAGTATCGTGGAGGAGGCCGGCGGCAATCGTATCGGGGTCGAGTCCCAGGCTAGCGAGGATGTTGGCCGTGGCGACACAGTGATCAATGTAGGGCGAGCCGTCTTTGCGCATCTGGGGCGCGTGCGCCTCGCGAGCTACTTCGTAGGCGCGCCGGATGACCGCGCCATCGCGAGTGGGAAGATAGCCGTTAACCTTGTCGACAAGCTCGTCGACCGTGGGAGTGGACGTCTGCGGCATAACAACTCTCCAATTGCCGCAAAGGCTCGCGGCCGACGCTTCGCGCCAGCAGCACGAACCTTGAACTGACAGTATACCTCGGTCGTTGCACCGGGGCAAGTTGACGCGCCGCATCATTGCGATGCGAGGGTTAGGGATACTAATGGGAAACAAGGGGCAGGAAGATTCTTACCAGCGTGAAGGCTATGGGCTGGGAGCGGCCGCCGAGGGCGGCCACGGCCTGGGCTGTCGCCAGCGGGTCTGCTTCGACGAAATCAGGCTGAAGTGGGAAGCCGCCGTCGCCGCCCTGCCAGTCCAGGATAGCGCGGGGCGGGGTGTTGGCCGTCAACGGGCTGGCATTGGCGGGTAGGGCATGCTGGGTCCAGGCGGGGCCATCGGCAATCTCGCTTGCAGCCCGCAAGGCCTGTAAGGCGGCCGCCGTGGCTCGCGTTGATGATACCTTGACACCAACGGCCGCGGCAAAGCCGCCATCGGGCTGTTGGCGGGCGCGAAGATAGCTTAGGGCGCGGGCGCGAGCGTCGCCATTGTCACCCACCGCCGCCAATGCCTGGATAGCCAGGGCCGTCGTGACCGAATCGGAGGCCGCCATGACCGCCGGCCGCCAGCCCCCGTCCGGCGCTTGAAGCTCGATTAGCCGCGCCACCGCGGCTAGCGGGGGTGGGCGGTGAATCGCTGCCAGACCTAGCAAGGCCCAGGCCTGGTCGGAAGCGCGCGCCCCATACGCGCCATCGGAGGGGCTGTAGAGCGATTCAAGCCGGGCCACGAGGTCATCGCTATCCAGCTGGTGCGGGTTGCCGCCGAGGGCCACGACGGCAACAATCAGCCGCCCCAGGTCGAGCGCGGTGGCGCGGGGGGCGTGGGCCGCGAGGTAGCCGAGGGTGGAGCCATGGCCGGTTGGGGGTGGCGGGTCTAGCGCGCCCGCTGCGGCCAGAGCATACACCGTTTCCAGGGTCATCTCCACGTCAGGGACGCCGCCTTCCGGGGCGTAGCCGCCACCGGGCGTCTGTCGGCTGCGCAGCCACAGCACGCCGGAGCGAACCGCGGGCGCGACGGCGGGCGCGCCCGGCGGCCGGCCCAGGAAGGCCGAGATACTCAAGGCGGTGCTTGTTGCGTCGGGCGCGCCAAAACCAAACAGCGCCATCCCGCCATCCGCCGCCTGGCGCAGGCGCAGCCAATCGGCCGGTGAGCCAGCCGGTCGCTGCCAGCCGCCGGACAGTGGGTCCTGATCGAGGAGCAGCACGGCCTGGATCGCCCGCGCGGTGGAGCGGGCGTCAGGCAGACAGCCGCAGCGTGGATCACGACCGAAGCCCCCCGATCCCACCTGTGACTGACTCAGGAAGCCAGTCGCCCAGCCGAGGGCCGGTCGGCTGCGCGGCACGCCCGCGCGAATCAGCGCTGAGACTATCAGGGCGGTCGTTTCGACATCCGATGCGCCGCTGGAACCGGCCCACCCCCCGTCTTCACGCTGCCAGGCCAGGAGCCTGTCAACCACCGCGGCCGGCGCTTCCTCGCGTGCCGCTACCAGGGCCAGGAGCGCCCAGGCCTGGTCGGTGGAGGTGGCGGTCGCGCCGCCATACAGGCCACGCCCCGGATCGTAGTGACTCTGCAACAGGGCTAACGGGTTCAGCCCACCCAGGGCGCGCGGGTTCTGGCCGGCAGCCGCGAGGCCAGCCACGAGGCGGCCGGCGCTGGCGGCGTCGCGGTAGGCGAAGGTCGCGGCCTGGGGGGCCAGCGCGTCCAGGAGGGACACACCGCGCCCGTCGGTCCAGGCGCGTGGGTCGATACCCGCGTCGCCCAGCGCGTGCAGTGCGGCGACGGTCTCATCCACCGTGCCGAAGCCGGCTGCTTGATGCTCGGCGCGCAGCCAGCCCACGCCCCGCGTGGCGGCCTCGCCGGGCGTCCACGCGCTCTGGGCCTCGGCGGGGATGGCCAGGGATGCCACCGCGACAAGAGCGAAGAAAAAAGAGATTAGAGGTTGGAGATTAGCGAGTTGGGCAAGGCGTGTGACTCGCCTATCAGGAGATAAGCCTCGACTGTCACCCCGACAATCGGAGGGGGCTCCGGGCCAACAATGACAGAGATGCCTCGCCAGGCCTCGGCATGACAGATGGTGGTCAAGCCAGGGACGTAGGTGCGGATGCCGACCGCGCGTCCCCCATCCCCAATCTCTCGTCGCCAATCTCTACCCCCCCACCAGCTTGTAGCCGATACCCCAGACCGTTTCGATGCGCAGGCGGCTACCCGCCAGGTGGTCTCGCAGGCGGGCAATGTGGACATCCACCGTCCGCGTGTCGCCGTAGAACTCATAGCCCCACACCGCGTTGAGGAGTTGCTCGCGGCGCAAGGCCAGGCCAGGGTGCTGCACCATGTACAGCAGCAGGTCGAACTCCTTCGCGCGCAAGGCGATGGGCTGGTTGCCCAGGCTGGCCTCGCGGCGGGCTGGGTCAATACGCACGTCGGCCAGGGCGACGGCCCCATCGGGAGACGCCACCGTGTCACTGCGACGCAACACGGCCTTGACTCGCGCCACCAGCTCGCGCGGGTTGAACGGCTTGACCATGTAGTCGTCGGCCCCCAGTTCCAGTCCCACAATCTTATCCACATCGTCGCTGCGCGCGGTGAGCATGATGATGGGGGCCTGGCTGAACTGGCGAATCTGGCGGCACACCTCCCAGCCGTCGAGGCCGGGCAGCATAATATCGAGGACAATCAAGTCGGGCGAGGCCTGGCGCGCGGCATCCAGGGCGGCCGGACCGCTATCGGCCGTGAGCACCTCATAGCCCTCGTTGCGCAGATATAACCGCGCCAACTCGACGATATTCGGCTCGTCGTCCACGACCAGGATTCGCGCCATGCCGCCCTCCGCCAGGAATTATACATCACCCTTCCCACCACTTCACGCGTCGCGCCTGTTTGTCCTTCGCCCGCGTTTGATGCTAAGATAGCCGCCGGTTGTTCGCACCTGCGCTTATGCCCAACGAGCCTTGTTCATGGACCTTCGCACCGTTCGCGCCGTGGTTCGTCGCCGCCAGCGTCGCCGCCAGGTGGCTGGCTTCCCGGTGCTGCCCACCCTCGGCTTGCTGTTTCTCACCACCCAGTCGACAGTGATAGCCAGCGTGGCAGGGTTGGCCCTGGCGGTGGCCCTCGTCGCGGGTGCGGTGGGCGGCGCGGTCACCGCCTACGACAACTTCACCCGCACGCTGCCCTCGCCGGAGACGATCGGCGAGCAGACTAACGAACAGTTCAAGACGACCCGCATCTACGACCGCACGGGTCAGACCGTGTTGTACGAGATCTACGACCCTCAGGGGGGCAATCGCACCGTCATCCCCCTGGACCAGATTCCCCTCAACCTGCGCCTGGCATCTATCGCCCTCGAAGACAAGGACTTCTACACCAACCCCGGTTTCGACGTGCGGGGCCTGGGGCGCGCCCTGGTCAACAACTGGCTGGGGCTGCCTATCCAGGGTGGTAGTTCCATCACCCAGCAGCTTGTCAAGAACGTCGCCATCGAGCCAGATGAGCGCGTGGCGCGTTCCTACGAGCGTAAGCTGCGTGAGGTTGTCCTGGCCTGGGAGTTGACACGCCGCTACCCAGGCATCGAAGGCAAGGATCAGATTCTGGAATGGTATCTCAACACTGTCTACTTCGGCCACCTGGCCTACGGCGTCCAGGCCGCGGCCGAGACCTATTTCGGCAAGTCGGCCGCCGATCTGACCCTGGCCGAGGCGGCCATGCTGGCGACCCTGCCTCGCTCGCCCGGTGCGAACCCCATCGACGACCCGGATGAGGCGCGACGCCAGCAGGCCATCGCCCTCGACGAGATGGCCGAGGAGGGCTATATCACCCGCGCCCAGGCGGAAGAGGCCCGTCGCGCGCCCCTCGGCCAGCCGCGCCAGCGCACCGAGCGCGCCAGTCTGCTCGCGCCCCACTTCGCGGTGTGGGTGCGGCAATTGCTGGAGCAGCGTTATGGGCCGGAGAAGTTGTATCGCGGCGGCTTGCAGGTCATTACCAGCCTCGACCTGCGACTGCAAGGGCTGGCCGAAAGCGCCGCCCGCGCCCACATTGCCAGGCTACAAGCCGCCGACAAGAATGTGACCAATGCCAGTGTCGTGAGCCTCGACCCCACCACTGGCCAGGTGCTCGCCATGCTGGGCAGCATCGACTACTGGGACGCGGGCATCGACGGCCAGGTGAACGTAGCCCTGTCGCCGCGCCAGCCCGGCTCAGCCTTCAAGCCCATCACCTACGCCACGGCTTTCGGTCAGGGCTACACCCCCGCGACGATGATCCTCGACGTGCGAACAACCTTCCCGCAGCCAGGCCGGCCGCCCTACGTGCCCGAGAACTACGACCGCAAGTACCACGGCCCCGTCCTGCTGCGCACGGCCCTCGCCAACTCGTACAACATCCCGGCCGTCAAGCTGCTGGAAATGGTCGGCATTCCCAACGTTCAGGCGATGGCCCACCACATGGGCATCAACGGCCTCAACGGACAGTATGGCCTGGCGCTGACTCTGGGCGGCGGCGAGGTGACGCTCCTCGACCTGACCTACGCCTACAGCGTGCTGGCCGCCCAGGGCCGGATGCTGGGCGCGCCCGCGCCCGATCTGCGCCGCCGCATCGGCTACCGGGAGCTGGACCCGGCGCCTATCCTGCGCGTGACGGACTCGGCGGGTAATATCCTGGACGACTTCAGCGCACCGGAGGAGCAGGCCGTGCTGACGCCGCAGCAAGCCTTCCTGGTCACTGACATTCTCAGCGACAATAAGGCTCGTGAGCCGGCCTTTGGCCTCGACAGCCCGCTGCACCTGAACCGACCGGCGGCAGCCAAGACCGGCACCACCAACGACTGGCGCGACAACTGGACCGTCGGCTACACCCCGCAACTGGTAACAGGGGTATGGGTGGGCAACGCCAACGGCCAGCCCATGCGTGAGGTGTCCGGCGTCGATGGCGCGGCCCCCATCTGGCACGACTTCATGCTGGCCGCTCTCGACGGCCAGCCGCCGCTACCCTTCGCTCGCCCCGACGGCCTGGAGTGGGTAGAGGTCTGCGGCCTGTCGGGGTTGCGTTCGACGGCCCTGTGCCCCGACCGCCGTGGCGAGTGGTTCATCGCGGGCACAGCCCCCGCCGAGCCGGACAACATCTATCAGAAGCTGCGCCTGTGTCGTGCAACTGGCCGCCTCGCCGGGCCGAATTGCCCGCCGGAGGCCATTGAGGAGAGGGTGTACGCCGTACTGCCGAGCGAGGCCGCCGACTGGGCGAAGGCCGCCGATATTCCCCAGCCGCCGCCCGCCGAGGGTGAGGCGCTGGTAACGGGGGGCGGCAGCGTTGTCCTGGCATCGCCAGCGCCCCAGAGCTTCGTGCGCGGCATGCTACCCATTATGGGCATGGTGGCTGGCGCCGACATGCTGCGCTGGCGGGTGCAGGTGGGCGAGGGCGTCAATCCGGAGCAATGGCGAGTCCTGGCTGAGGGCAGCGCGCCACTGGGCGGGCGACTGGCCATGTGGGACACCCGTGACCTGAATGGCGTATACACGCTGCGCGTGGCGGTGGAGCGGCGCGGCGGGGTCGAGGACGTGCTGCGCTTGCCCGTGACGGTGGATACCGCCGCCCCCACCCTTGAGCTGGTGGGCATCCCGCCCCAGATCAACCTGGAGCGCGACGAGTTCATCAACGTTATCGCCGAGGCCGAGGACAACCTGTCCATCGAGCGCGTCGACTTCCTACTCGACGGCAAGCCGCTGGGCAGCGCGACGGTCGCGCCCTACGCCATCCGCTGGACGCCGACGGACCGTCAGTTGGGCCGCCACTACATCGAGGCCATCGCCCATGACCGGGCGGGCAACACTACGGCTGCCCCTCGCGCCGCTATCGAGGTGGTCAAGCAGCGATGAGACAGGGGCGGGGATTCGTGTATAATACTGCGACGCGATTCGAGAACAAGCAGAAAGCAAGCCCTTGCCATGCCCTCTGAACTGAGCAGTGCGCGCCCGCTAGACACAACGGCCGACGGGAGCGACACCATCGACCCGGCGCAGCCTCTGATCCTGGTCACCAACGACGACGGCGTGCACAGCCCCGGTATCCTGGCTCTAAAGAACGGCCTGGAAGCCGTAGGGCGGGTGGTGGTCATGGCTCCCGACCGTAACCGCACGGCGGTGGGCCACAACAAGACCATGCACAAGCCGCTTCGCATGCAGCGGGTGACACTGAGCGACGGCAGCCACGCCTTCGCGTGCAGCGGCTCACCCTCCGACGCGGTGGCCCTGGCCCTGCTGGGCCTGTTGCAGCGCAAGCCCGACCTGGTCGTGTCGGGCATCAACCACGGCGCGAACCTGGGGAACGACGTGACGTATAGCGGAACGGTGGCCGCGGCGATGGAAGGCGTCATCTTCGACGTACCGTCCATCGCTGTGTCCCTGGATAGCTGGCAGCGGTCTGACAGGGCGGCGCTGGCCACGGCCGCCGACTTCGCGGCGACTCTGGCGCGCCAGGTGTTGACCCACGGCCTGCCGAACGGTGTGCTGCTGAATGTCAACGTGCCCAATCTGCCCCGCGCTGAGATACGCGGCGTGCAGCTCACCCGCCTGGGCACACGGGTTTACCGCGACGAACTCATCGAGCGGATCGACCCGCGCGGCCGCCCCTACTATTGGATTGGCGGGGAAGCGCCGACCGGCGCACCGAGCGATGGAACGGACGTTGGCGCACTGGGGCAAGGGGCCATCAGCGTCACACCCATCCACCTGGACATGACCGAATACCGCGTCCTCGGTCGCCTGCGCGACTGGGACCTCTCTCTGGACCTGGGTCAAGAATCGGCCTAACTACTGAAAGGATACCCACATGGCGACTCCCGCGCCCGCGACCACGTCGGCCCAGCCTAAGGCGGCCCATCCCCAGTACGCGTTCTTCCGTGGCCGGGTCGTGCCCATCGGCGAGGCCCAGGTGAGCGTGATGACCCACGCCCTGCACTACGGGACATCCGTATTTGCCGGGATTCGTGGCTACTGGAATAACGAAACAGGGCAGTTGTACGTCTTTAGGTTGAAGGATCATTACCGACGGTTCTTGCAGTCGTGCCGCCTGATGATGATCGATCTGCCTTATTCGCGCGATGACCTGGCCCACATCACCCTCGATCTTATTCGGCGTGAGGGCTACGAGCAGGACATTTACATCCGGCCACTGGCATACAAGTCCTTCGAGGGAATCGGGGTCCGCCTGCACAACCTGCCTGGCGACTTCACCCTGTTCACCATTCCCTTCGGCAAGTACATCGAGAACGAGACCGGTTGCCACGCGATGGTCTCGTCCTTCCGCCGCGTCGACGACAACGCCATCCCCGCTCGCGGCAAGATTGGCGGCGCGTACGTCAACTCTGCCCTGGCCAAGACCGAGGCTGAGCTGGCCGGCTTCGACGAGGCCATTGTTTTGACCGAAGACGGCCACGTGTCCGAGGGCAGCGCGTCCAACCTGTTCATCGTCCGTAACGGCGTCGCCATCACCGCGCCCATCACGGACAACATTCTGGAAGGTATCACCCGCGCCACCCTCATCCATATGTTGCGCGACGAGATGGGCATCCCGGTCCAGGAGCGTTCCATCGACCACAGCGAGCTGTACGTGTGCGACGAGGCGTTCTTCTGCGGGACGGGTGTGCAGATTTCGACTATCACGCGCATCAGCCATCGTCCCGTCGGCACGGGCGAGGCGGGGCCGATCGCCACGGAGTTGCGCCAGCGCTACTTCGACATGGTACGCGGCGCCAGTGAGAAGCACATGGAGTGGCTGACACCCGTGTACTGAGGCGGGACGCAGAGGGGCTGAGACAGCGAGGCCGCGCTTCTCAGGAGCGCGGCGCAATCAAAGAAGTGCGTAGGGACTGGCCGCGCGCCGGTCCCTACGTTTGTGTCTGCTGGGGGAGGCAGACCCTAAAGGTCTGGGAGACCTTTAGGGTCTGCCTGTCACCAACATAAGGAGGGTGCGAGTGACTGTGAAACACTACCTGATGGCCGCCATCGGCGGCGCGTGTCTGATAGCGTTGGCGGTTCTCTTGGGGTCGGGGGCGCTGGAGGCGGCGGCGCAGGGCGGCCTGCTGACGCCGGCCTACTGGCGGACGGACGGCCCGCCGATTCAGATTACCGACGACGTTCTGGCCGAGTTCGGCTCGTCGGCGGCCTACAATCCAGCGACGAACCAGTTCCTGGCTGTATGGGAGAGCAAGGACGACCTCCGTAGCCGCGCCAACATCTATGGTCGGCTGGTGGGGCCGGACGGCCAGCCAGCGGGCGACGCTTTTGTCATTGCCGCTGCCTCCCGAAACAGCGAACAAAACAAGAGTCCTGAGGTCGTCTACAATTCGGAACTCAATGAGTATTACGTGATCTGGCTGCACAGTCAGGTCGTGCCCCGCGAGCCGGAGAATATCCGCGCGCGCCGCATCGCCGCCGATGGGGCGCTGCTGGGCATGGATGACATTCGCATCACCGACGACGACGAAGGCACCGGCAATCAATCGCCGCGCATCGCTTTCAGCCCGGTCAACGCGGGGAGCCAGGACCCCATGGCGCGGCAGAACGCCTATCTGGTCGTCTTCACCCAGGCGTCGGGCGTGGTCAACCACGTCTACGGCCGCTTTATCGACAGCAACGGCGCGCCGAGCGGCATCGTTCTACGGCTGGGTCTGCCACCGGGCGGTCCGGCCGCCAGTTTCCAGGACGAGCTGACGCCGGACATCGCCTGGTCGGACGACCTGAGCAACAGCTTCCTGGTGGTGTGGTCCAAGTGGACAAACGCGACCGACCTCGGCGGCGAGCCGCTCGACCTGGATTACAAGACCTGGGGGCGGGTGGTGTCGGGCCTGGGCACGCTCCAGGACCCGCCCCACATCCTGAGCGAGGCGCGGCCGGGTGCGCAGAAGGCGCCTGTCGCCGCCTTCCATGGCGGGCGGCGCGAAGGCGGGCGGCGCGAATGGCTGGTGGCCTGGCAGGACCAGCGTTCGCCCGGCGGCTCGTCCATTTGGGGGCGGCGCATCGAACTGGACGGCGACCCTGTGGGTGTGGGCGACAGCCTTATTGCCGACGTGTCCACCATGACCGGTACGCGGCCGGCCCTGACCTACACGGCCCAGGCCGGTGAGCTCTTCCTGGCGTGGTACACGGCCGCGAAGGAGTATCGCGGCATTGGCTGGAGCGGCGTTGGCTCACCCATCACCCAGCCCGTCATCCTCGCCACGGCCGCCAACCCCGGCCCAGCCGGCTACGAGCAGGAACCCGATGGCCCCTCGCTGGCCTACAATTCGACCAGCGGCCAGGTGTTGACGTTCTGGACGGCCTCCACAGAGGCCACGGGCGCCGACATCTGGGGCCGCGCCGTGGTGTATGTGCCGCCGACGCCGACAGTGACGGCCACGCCGGCCGATACAGCGACACCGACGGCCACGGCGACGCCGTCCGGCCCGCCCTTCGTGCAGGTGCAGGGCTACGTCCTGGATTGCCAGAGCGGCGCGCCCATCGCCAACGCCGAGGTGCGGGTCATCGGCACGTCGCTACGTTCCTTCACCAACATCAGCGGCTTCTACCAGACGGGGCAACTGCCGCTGCCGGCCCAGAGCTACACCATCTCGGCGACGGCCGACGGGCGGGCGACCGTGACCCAGAGCGTCTTGCTGCAGACCCAGTACACGCCGTTCGAGGTCAACTTCAGCGGCAACGCCTGCCTCGGCCCCGCGCCCACGGCGACGGCCACGCCCACGGCTACCGAGACGCCGACGGCCACACCGACCGCCACGGCGACGGCCACGCCCACGGCAACAGCCACGCCGACCGCGACAGATACACCCACGGCGACCGCGACGCCCAAGCCGATGTTCTACCAGTACCTGCCGCTGCTGGCGAGCAATCATCTGGCGCCGGGGCAATAGCGCTGACCGGCGGCCCCCCCGCATGAGGGATGCGGGGCGAGGGGTGCGGCAGGAGCCAACGCGCAAGGCGCCTGCCACACCCACTTGCCCCGCCTGCCGGTTACGGCGACCATTTTTAACCATGACGAATCAAACGGCTCGCCTCGTCGGCGTGGGGATGGTGATTGCGCTGTTGGTGGCGCTGTTCGCGCCCACCATGCAGTGGCTGGCCTTGTCGTGGCTGGGCAACCCGTACTACTCCCACGGCGCGCTGGTCGTGCTGGTCAGCGCGTGGCTGGTGTGGCGGCGGCGTGGCGCGCTGGCGGCCGCGCGTTCCGAGAACATCGGCCTGGCCCTGATCGCCCTCGGCATCGGTGCGCATCTGCTGGCGTTGCCGCTCCAGATGGCCGTGGTGTCGGCGGCGGCCCTCATCGCCACGCTCGTCGGTGTGGTGTGGGCCTTCGCAGGGCGCGATGTCGTGCGCGCCTGGGCATTCCCCCTTGCTTTCCTGCTCCTCGCCGTGCCCTTGCCGGGCATGGAGCGCATCTCCCCCAGCCTGGAAAGCTTCACTGCCGCCTACGCCGCGCAGGGGGCGCGATGGCTGGGCGTCGGCGCGACCAGCGCCGGCGGCCAGGTGAGTGTCGGTAGCCAGGGCTTTACGGTCGGCGCACCGTGCAGCGGGCTGCGCTCCCTCGTGGCCCTGCTGACGCTGGCCGTCCTGCTGGCCTACAGCCTGCGCGCGCCGCTATGGGTGAAGCTGACCTTGATAGCCTCCGCCTTGCCCATCGCGCTGCTTGCGAACCTGATGCGCGTCTCGTCTATCTTCTGGGTGGCCGATGCCTTCGGCGGTGAGGCTGCGCTGAGCTTCTTCCATACCCTGTCCAGCCCGCTACTGTTTCTGCTCGCGCTAGGGCTGCTCCTGGTTCTGGGTCGCGTCCTGGGAGCGCGGCAGGTACGACCGGAGGCGTGGTGAGCACGCTGCGCCGCGCGTGGCAGCGACTTCAGAGTCCCGCCGATGGTTGGGACGGCGACGCCTGGCGGCGCGCCCTCCACGATGACGCTGTCCTGCGGCTGGCCGTTGTCGTCGGCCTGCTGGCGCTGGGGCTACTCATGGCGCGCGCCGCCCGCCCCCCCGCCGCCCCCCTCGCGCCGCCCGTGACCGATGATCAGGTACGCGCCGACCACGTTTTCTTTGCCGACGTAGAGGGTTGGTATCGCGTCACGCGCAACGAGCGGGCTGTGGCGAGTCCCTTTGACCTGCGCCTGACCAGTCTACCGGACGCTCTGCCAGCGCGCATTGGCGAATGGAGCGCGACCGACCTGCCGATGCATCCACAGGTCACGGAGCTGTACGGCGACCCGGAGGTAGCTTTCCAGCGCGCCTACCAGAACGCCGCCGGTGACGTGGTATGGCTCACCCTCCTCGGCCACCGGGGGCCGCCCAGCTTCCACCTCTTCGAGCATACGCCGACCATCTGCTACCCCTTGCAGGGCTGGACGATGCTGCGCGAGAGTGTTGATACCATCCCGCTCCAGGGCGGCTCGCTATACGCCCAGCGCGGCCTGGCGCGCAACGAGGCCGACGGCGCGCAGATCGCGGTCTTGTATTGGTATCTGTGGGACACCGAAGCGCGAGACCCTAAGGATGGCATCCTGTCGATTCGAGTCAGCGCGCCGATTACCACGACTGAGGAGGGCGCGGTAGCTCTGCTCAAGCAAGATTTCATTCCCCGCCTGTTCCCGACAGTTGTGCCGTGGCGGCGCTTCTAGGCCATGACCATCTATCCCCCCCGTTCCTGGCCCGCAGTCCTGAGCCTGATTGCCCTGATGGTGCTGGTTCTCGGCGTCGATGCCGCGCTGGTTGCGGCGCTGGTGCGTTCGCCGGTAGACGTGCGCAGCTTCGTCATCAGCCTGGTGATCGCGGCGAGCCTCGCCCTGCTGGCAGCTCTAGGCTACTGGCTGTGGGGTATCGCAACGCTGCACTATACGCTGGACCGTAACGCCCTGGTCATTTACTGGGCGGGTAGCCAGTCCATCATTCCCCTGCCGAGTGTCATCGCCATCGCGCCCGCCCACGAGGCGGGGATCGCGCCTCGTGTCGAGGGGCTACGCTGGCTTGGCTATCAAATCGGGCACACCCACCTGCCTGAGATCGGCAAGACCCTTGTCTTCGCCTCGCGCCCCTTCGCTGAGCAGGTCATCATCAAGACGACCAGCGACGCCTATGCGCTGTCGCCGGGCGATCCAAATGCCTTCATCGAGGAGGTGGGGGCGCGCCTGCGTCTCGGACCGACAGACTACGTGGTCGCCGAGACGCGCCCCAACCCGTGGCTGGGCCTGGGCCTGTGGCGCGACCGCCTGGCCTACGTCCTCATCGGCATCGCGGCGGTGGGCGTCCTCGCCCTCTTCGCGTGGGTTAGCCTGAGCTACGCAGGCTTGCCCGAGTCGCTGTTCTTCGGCGTGTCCGGCCTGCCACTGCCCCGCGCCTCGGCGCTATTTCTGCCCACCATCGGCCTCATTGCCCTGCTTGGCAACCTGACCTTCGCCTTCTGGGTCTACCGCCGTCAGCCTGCCGCCGCCTATCTAGCGCTGGGCGGGACAGTGGCCGTCCAGGTGGTGATGTGGATCGCCGCGCTGCGGGGGCTGCTGTAATTCGTCACAGGGCAGGCGCGGCGGCCTGCCACGGTGGGGTCTGTGGTATAATCCGCTCATCACTCGCCCCTGGACTAACCCATGCGCATACTGGCCGTGGATATCGGCACTGGGACGCAGGACATCCTGCTCTTCGATAGCCGCTATAGTGTCGAGAACGCCCTCAAGCTCGTCATGCCCTCGCCCACCCTGCGCATCGCGCGTGAGGTGGAGGCGGCGACGCGGCGCGGGGAGTCGCTACTCCTGACGGGGGTGACGATGGGCGGCGGGCCATCGTCCTGGGCTGTGGAGCGGCACGTCAAGGCGGGGCTGCCGGTGTATGCCACGCCCGCCGCAGCGCGCACCTTCAACGATGACCTGGCCGAGGTAGCGGCGATGGGCGTTCAGGTGGTGAGCGACGACGAGGCAGCGACGATTAAGACAGCGCGGCTGATCGTGCTGCGCGACTTCGACCCCGACATGGTGCGGACGGCCCTGGCCGCCTTTGGCGTCGACATGGACGTGAATGCCGTGTGCCTGGCGGTATTCGACCACGGCGACGCGCCGCCCGGCGTCAGTGACCGCCGCTTTCGCTTCGACTACCTGCGCGACCGCCTGGCTGAGGGCCACGGGCTGGCGGGCTTTGCCTTCTGGGCCGACAGCATTCCCGACCGCTTCACCCGGCTCAAGGCGGTCGCCGCATCGGCGCCAGTCGGACCGCCCGCGCTGGTCATGGATACAGGCCCGGCCGCCGTGCTGGGTGCGCTGGAAGACCCCCACGTGCGCGGGGAAAGCGCGACTGGCGGGGTGGTTGCCAACATCGGCAACTTTCATACCCTGGCATTTCACCTGGTTGGCCCGCGCATTGTCGGCGTGTTCGAGCACCACACCGGCGAACTGTCACCCGCGCGCCTGGCTGCGTACCTGGGCAAGCTGGCCGATGGGACTATCAGCAACGACGAGGTCTTCTACGACAAGGGCCACGGCGCGATTGTGGCTGAGGTGGCCCGGCCCGCGACCTTCTTCGCCGTGACTGGCCCACGACGCGGCCATCTGCGCGGCACGGGGCTGGCCGCCTATCCGGCCGTGCCCCACGGCGACATGATGATGGCGGGAGCGTACGGGATGCTGCGCGCCCTGGCCGCCCATGACCCGACCCACGGCGAGGAGATTGCCGCCGCTCTGGACGGCTATGCCGTGCCCCAGAGCCTGTGGTGACGCAATCAGAGAGGCAGACGCGGGGCTTGCCCCAGGGGACGACCGCTATGATTCAAAATGGCAAAGGTAACGGCGCAGCGCAGTCCGCCGACATGCGGCCGGAGGCCGCCGCTCCCAGCTATGCAGTAGACGGTCGCGAGCCGTCGGCTGTCCATCGCCCCACCGACCTCGAAGCCGTGGCGGCGGCGCTGCGCGCGGCCCACGCTGCGGGACAGGCCGTCATTCCCTGGGGCGCAGGCAGCCAGATGGGCCTGGGCGCGCCGCCCGCCCGCTACGATGTGGCGCTGGACCTTAGCGGCCTCGACGCTATCATCGAGCACGACGTTCCCAACCTGACCATCACTGCCCAGGCGGGAACGCGGCTGTCCAGCCTGCAAGCCGCCCTGGCCGAGACGGGGCAATTCCTGCCCCTCGACCCACCTTACCCCAATGCTACCATCGGCGGCCTCATCGCCACCAATGCCAGTGGCGGCTGGCGACTCGGCTACGGCACACTCCGCGACCTGGTGCTGGGGGTGCGGCTGGTCCTGGCCGACGGGACGGCGCTAAAGCTGGGTGGCAAGACCATGAAGAACGTGGCGGGTTATGACCTCATCAAGCTGGTCGTCGGCTCCCTGGGTACGTTGGGTGTGGTGGCCGAGGCGACGCTACGCGCCTATGCCCACCCAGCCGTCAGCCGTACCCTGTCGGTGTTCACCTTCCCCGACGCCGACAAGGCCGCCAGCCTCACGGCGCGTATCCTCGACCTGCGTTTCGGCCCTACGGCCCTGGACATCTTTAGCTCGGCCGAAGGGGCGTATATTGTCCTGGCGCGGTTGGAGGGCGAGCCGGAGGCCGTCGACGCCCTGGCCGCCAGCATCGATAGCCTGGCCCAGGACCTGCCCTGGCTGCGCGTCCAGGTAGCTGACACGGCAGCGAGTGCCGAGCTATGGCGAGCGGCGAGCACGGGCGGCGCGTACTGGAACGGACCGCAGGTCAGCTATGCGGTCACGGTCCGCGTCGGCGTGCCCATCTCGGCCGTGGGGCCTTTCCTGGCCGACGTGCGCGCTGTCGCCGACCGCTTCGACGTGCCGCGTCTGGTCACGATGCATGCCGGGTCGGGAGCGGGCTACGTCCACCTGGGCGCGCTGCGCAGCCAGACGACCGTTGAGGCTCTGGCTGATGGGGCCCTGGCCCTACGCGGCACGGCCGAGACCCACGGCGGCCACGCTGTCCTGGAGGCGGCGCCGCCCCAGGTCAAGGCCCGCGTGCCGGTCTGGGGACCAACCGCCGCGCCCGATCTCATGGCCGAAATCAAGCGCCAATTCGACCCGGCAAATAGCCTCAATCCGGGCCGGTTCGTGGTGTAGGAAAGAGGTCTGTGTGACCGCGTCAGGTTTCTCCCCCATCGATCCACCCGACCCGGAGGCCATCGTGCAGTGCATCCGCTGCGGGATGTGCCTGCCCCACTGCCCAACCTACGCCGTGCTGGGCATCGAGCAGGACTCGCCCCGTGGTCGTATCGCCCTCATCAAGGCCGTGTCCGACGGGCGGCTGGAGGTCACCGACCCCGACTTCACCACCCACATGTACCGCTGCCTGGATTGTCGCGCCTGTGAGACGGCCTGCCCGGCCGGGGTGCGCTTCGGCTATCTGATGGAGACGACACGCGGACAGATTCAGCAGGCGCGGCATGGGGTCGCGCCCGTGGATCCGACTGCCCCGCGCCGCGTCGACGGCGGTGAGCGCCCCTCGGCGAAGGAGTCGCTAACCCGGTCCCTGGTTCTGGGGCAACTATTCACGCAGCCGGGCCGCCTCAACATCGCGGGTGGGCTGATGCGCCTGTATCAGCAGACGGGCGCGCAGAGCCTGGCGCGGCGGACGGGTATCCTCAAGCTCGTGGGCCTGGACAAGACCGAGGCGCTGTTGCCGACGCTGTCGGACAGCTTTTACACGCCAAGCGGCGAGGAGCGACGCACCTTCCGCAGTGTGTCGCCCGACGCCCCGCGCGTCGCCCTGTTCGCGGGCTGCGTCCAGCGGCTCATGTTCGCCGACGTCAACCGCGCCACCGAGCGCGTGCTGCTCCGCAACGGCTGCGCGGTCGTCGCGCCGACGGGGCAAACGTGCTGCGGCGCGATTCACGCCCACACCGGCGAGCGCAACGAGGCAAAGGCGATGGCGCGGCGCAACATCGACGCCTTCGACGTGGACAGTCTCGATGCCATCATTATCAACGCGGCCGGCTGCGGGGCGATGCTCAAGGAGTACGGCGAGCTGCTCCACGACGACCCGCTGTACGCGGCGAAGGCGCGGGCCTTCGTGGCGAAGGTTAGGGACGTCCACGAGTTTCTGGCCGACCTGCCCCTCGACCCGCCGACCTCTACGCCGCGTCCCATGCGCGTCACCTACCAGGACGCCTGCCACCTGGCCCATGCCCAGCGCATCAAGGCCGCGCCGCGCGCCGTGTTGCAGGCAATTCCCGGCGTCGAGCTGGTCGAGATGCCCCAGGCGGACTGGTGCTGCGGCAGCGCGGGCATCTACAATGTGACGCAGCCGGGGCTGTCGGCGGCGATTCTTGATGGCAAGATGGACAACGTCGCGACGACCCACGCCGAGGTGCTGGCCGCGCCCAACCCCGGCTGCCTGCTCCAGTTGCAATCGGGCGTCCGCCAGCGCGGCCTAACCATGCGCGTCGCCCACCCCATCG
>CAZJJF010000003.1:5759-35579 GCA_964546245.1 uncultured Anaerolineales bacterium | reverse complement strand
TGTTTGCGCCGCCGTCCAAAGCCCCCGTCCTGGTGGATGTACCTAGCCTCCGGTTCCTCATGATCGACGGCCAGGGCGACCCCAACACCTCGCCAGAGTATGAGGCAGCGGTACAGACGCTGTACAGCGTCGCCTACAGCCTGCGGTTCGCCCTCAAGAAGGCGGGCATCCTCGACTACGGCGTGCCGCCCCTGGAAGGGCTGTGGTGGGCTGCTGATATGGCCGCTTTTCTGGCCGCCGACCGCGCCGCGTGGCAGTGGACGATGCTGATTCTGACCCCCGACCAGGTCACACGCGACTGGTTCGACAGGGCGGTGACCGAAGCCCGCGCCAAGGGCGCGCCGGCCGTCGACCGCCTGCGGCTGGACGCCTACACCGAGGGCCGCAGCGCGCAGATCATGCACCTCGGCCCCTATTCGGCTGAGGGGCCGACTATCCAGCGCCTCCACGCCTTCATCGAGGCCGAGGGCTACGCCCTCAGAGGCAAGCATCACGAGGTCTACCTCAGCGACCCGCGCCGCACAGCGCCCGACAAGATGAAGACCATCCTGCGCCAGCCGGTTGCGCGACCCTGAGGGTACGCTCTTTCACTCCGGGAAAGACGCTCGCGGCGTATGGCCGCATGCCCACCCCATCCGCCCCGCGCGAGTGGTTGAGTCGCTCCCTCAAGTGGAGATTTCTCCACGGCGCTCACGGCAAGCTGGGGGTAGAATAGGGATACTGGAGTCCCACCATGGACAGACATAGGCGTCGACAGGATTATCGGCTCCCCTTTACGAGCCGGTCCGGTTGAGCGGCGTTATGCGAGATACGCATAACGCCGTTCGCTTTTGTGGCGCTCCGCCCATCCTCGCCGCGCCTATCACAGGAGGCTACGATGACCGCGCTAGGTGGCTATGCTGACCGTATCGCCCACATCAATCTCACTAAGGGAACAATTGAATACGAACCCGTCCCCGACGAGTGGGCGCGACTGTATATTGGCGCGCGCGGCCTCGGCGACCGCTTCGTCTTTGAGCGCGGCCCCAACGTCGACCCCCTCGGCCCCGACAACCTGCTGTGCTTCATGAACGGGCCGACGACAGGTACGGCCATCAACATGAGCGGGCGCATGGCGATCGTCACCAAGTCGCCACTGACAGGGACAATCACCGACGCCCACCACGGCGGCTGGTCGGCGGCGCGGCTGCGCTGGGCGGGCTTTGACGGTCTGATCTTCGATGGCAAGTCGCCGACTCCCGTCTACCTCTACGTCGAGGATGGGCAGTGTGAGCTGCGCGACGCCTCCGACATCTGGGGCATGAAGATACACGACACCGTCAGGCATTTCCAGGAACTCTACGGCAAGAAGGACCTATCGGTGATTACCATCGGTCCGGCCGGCGAGAAGCTGGTGCGGTTCGGCTGCTGGATGAACGAGGATGACCGCGCCAGCGGGCGCGGCGGCACGGGCGCGGTGGGCGGCTCCAAGAACTTGAAGGCCGTCGTCATCAAGTCGGCCAAGAAGATGCCGAAGCCGGCCGATGCCGTGAATTTCCGTCCGGCGCAGCAGCGCGGCCTGGCGACCATCATGGACGAAGCCAATGTCACCAGCCCGCGCAAGGGCGGCCTGTCGGTGTACGGCACTAACGTGCTGATGAACATCACCAACAATATGGGCGCGCTGCCCACCCGCAATGCCCAACTCACGTCCTTCCAGGAGAAGGGTGAACTCATCAGCGGCGAGTACGTCAAGGCCAACATCCTTGTCGACGACCCCACCTGCCACGCCTGTCCGGTGGCGTGCAAGAAGGAAGTCGAGATCACAGAGGGCCGCTTCAAAGGCCTGCGCATGGAAAGCGTCGAGTACGAGCCTGCCTGGTCCGTCGGCGCGCTGTGCGGCAACGACGACGTCAACTACGTCGCGGGCCTCATCGATATCGCCAATGACTACGGCTTCGACGCCATTGAGATTGGCCTGGTTCTGGCGGCCTACATGGAATGCAGTGAGAAGGTGGGCCTGAACGGCGGCGGGCTGGCCTTCGGCGACAAGGACGGTATGGTCGAGGCCGCTCACCTGGTCGGCAAGCGCGAGGGCATCGGCGATCTCCTCGCCGAAGGCTGTGACGCCGTCGCCAGGCATTTCGGCATGCCCGATGCGGCGATGACGTGCAAGGGCCAGGGTATCCCCGCCTACGATCCGCGCGGCCTCAAGGGCATGGGCCTTGGCTACGCCACCAGCAACCGGGGCGGCTGCCACCTGCGCGCCTATACCCCGGCCAGCGAACTGGGCCTGATCCCCTTCAAGACAGACCCCCTGGCCTGGAAGGGCAAGGGTGAGTTGGTCAAGCTGCTCCAGGACCTGTTCGGCTTCAGCGATAGCATGGACCTCTGCAAGTTCAGTTCCTTTGCTATGGGCGCCGACGAGTATGCCCAACAATACTCGGCCGTCACCGGCGTGCCCTTCACCGGCGCCGATGTGCTACGCACGGGCGAGCGCATCTACAACCTGGAGCGTTACTACAACAACCTGGCAGGCCTCGGCGCGGGGAGCGATACCCTGCCCCGGCGCTTCCTCGACGAGCCATCCACGATGCCGGGCTCCGTCGGCCACGTCTGCGAGCTGGACCTGATGCTCGAAGAGTACTACGCGCTACGCGGCTGGGAGAACGGCGTCGTACCCCAGGCCAAGCTGATTGAGTTGGGCATCGAGGCGGCGGTAATCGCCGTCGGCGACGACTAGCCCGAACTCAACGGGCAGACCTGACAGGTCTCCAAAGATCTGTCAGGTCTGCCCACCATCAAGTGGATAAGGACGACACCTGCCATGCTCGAACTTGATCGCCTGGCCCCAGAACCCCACGACGAATGGCGGCGCATGTTGCGCTTCGTCGCGTGGACCGATACCGACACCCTGGCCGCCTCGCGGTCAGTAGAGGCCCTCCTTCAGCGCGGCCACGAGCTGGTCGTCACCACCTACGACTACCTGACTCGCGTCCCGGAGACCGCCGCCATCCTCGGCTGGGAGAGCGGCGTGGACGAGGCCCATCTGGAGGAGCGACGCCGCTTCTTCACCATCTGGTTGGCGCGCACGCTGGGGCTGGACACGAGTGACGAGTTCGCCGTGTACCTCTTCCGCGCCGGCAAGTACCACGCGGGCCACGGTCCTCGCCGCATCCACACGCCGCCGGAGTACGTGACCGGCTCCATCGGCCTGGTGCAGGCTGCCTTCGCGCGCTACATGGCCGAGGCTGGTTTGCCGACCGAGACCCTGGCCTCGGCCATGACGGCGTGGAGCAAGTACCTCAGCGTGCAGTTGAACCAGATGCTGCTCGGCTACCGCATCGGTCGCGACATGGATCGCGGCCCCCTCAGCGTGCCCATCAGTGTCTTCGGCCGCCTGCGCCCCCTGGTGGGCAGTGAGCGCACCCAGGTTCGCGCGAGTACCGGCGCGAACGTCGCCGAGGTTCTACGCAAGTTCTTTAACTACTATCCCCAGGTACGCGCCGAAGCCCTCGATCGAGTCTGGCGCTCCGAGGATAGGTCGGACTCGCTCTGGATCGAGGTAGAGCCGTCATACGTCCCTCGCGACGGCTGGCGGGTGTTGCTCAATGGCCGGGACGTCAAGTATGGCGGCGGCTTCGATGCCCCCATTCAGGAAGGTGACGAGATCGCGCTGTTCCCGCCGGGCCGGTAAGCCAACCGAGGACGAAGGAATCTCCGCCTCAGCCGCCCCCGACCGCCGGGAAGATGTCAATCCTGTCGGTGGCGACGAGGCGTGTTGTCATGCCGTCGGGCAGGTAGTGGCCGTCGCGCCCGTTGACGAAGACGTGCACCGCTCCCAGCAACTCGCCGGAGTCATCCATCAGCTTCGGGCGCAACAGCGGGTATGTCGCCACCAGCGCGTCAACCACATCGCGCACGTTGGGCGCAGCGCCCAGGTCCAGTTCGACCGTCTTGCCGCCCACGACATCCCGCAGCGTGGCATAGACATTCACTTGCACGCGGGTCCTCCTGATCAGACGCCTCATCCGGCAATTATACCTTACCCCACCTCCCCATCACGACGAAAACTTGACCGCCTCGCCCGGCCAGTCCACAATATTAGCCACAGGGATCGGATGGCCCCATCCCTGGCGAGCATCGTATCGCCTTCTAGACCAGGCTCGCCCTAGCTAAGCGCGCCTTCTGCGGAGAACTGACTGTGGACCTCAACACAATCCTCCTTATCCTTCACTCGGCATGGCGCTGGGTCCTGCTTGTCGTGGCCCTCGTCGCCCTGGTGTTCTTCCTCATCGAGTGGCTTCGCAATCGCGAGTTCAGCTTCTCTGACCGCCGCCTGATGATGATTTACACCACGACCCTCGACATCCAGGTGCTGCTGGGCCTGATTCTGATCATCTGGTCGGGGCTAACAACGCCGATCGGCTTCCCCATGTACCGTATCGAGCACGCCGTGATGATGATTATTGCCGTCGTCATTGCCCACCTCTACACTCGCTGGCGCGGCGCTCCTATGCCCGCCCGCCCACGCACCTTCTTCCTGCTCACCCTCGCCTCCCTCGCCATCATCGTCCTCGGCGTCGCGCGGCTACCCCAGGGCTGGACCTTCCGCATGTAACAGGAGACCGCCCGCGTGCCCCAGGTCACCTTCACTGCGTCGGGCGCCCTCCAAGGCGCCCGACGCACGTTTCCTATGGTCCCTAGCCTCCTGGCCTGGGGCGCAGTCTTTGGCATCCTCTCGCGCCAGGCGGGCCTCAGCCTCAGCGAGGCCGTGCTGATGAGCGGGACCGTCTTTGCGGGCGCGTCACAGCTCGTCTCTATGGAACTGTGGCGCGCGCCGCTGCCCGTGCTCGAAATCCTGCTGACCACCCTCATCATCAACCTGCGTCACGTCCTGATGGGCGCGGCCCTCTACCCCTGGTTCGCGCCCCTAAACGTGATGCAACGCTACGGCTCCGCCTTCTTCATCACCGATGAATCGTGGGCGCTGACTCTCGACGAGTTGGAGCACAGAAGCACTGACGCCGCCTTCCTGCTTGGCAGTGGCCTGACCCTATACCTCACATGGTTGGGCGCCACTGTCATCGGCCAGTCGCTCGGCGCGGCCATTCCAGACCCTGCTCGCTGGGGGTTAGACTTCGCCTCCATCGCCGTGTTCCTCGCCCTCCTGGTCGGCATGTGGCGCGGCAAGACCAGCCTGCTGCCGTGGCTTGTTGCTGCCGTGGTGGCTCTGGCAGCCTCGCGGCTGCTGCCGGGTAAGTGGTACATTCTGCTGGGCGGCCTTGCCGGCAGCCTGGTGGGGGCATGGCGCGATGTCGATTGACCCGCTCGTCGGCCTGACCATCCTGGGCATGGCCCTGATCACCTACGCCACGCGGCTCACTGGCCTATGGATGATGGGTCGCGTCCAGCCTACCCCGCGTGTGGCCGCCTGGATGCGCCACATCCCCGGCGCGATTCTGGTCGCCCTGGTAACACCCGCCGTACTGACCGGCAATCTCGCCGACGCCGTGGCCGGCCTGGCGACAGCCCTGGTCGCCTGGCGCACTCGCAACCTCCTGCTGGCGATGGTTGTCGGCATCGTCGTCGTGGCCGCGTTGCGAGCGATACAGGGCTACGGGTAACCCACGGCTGAGCGTCAGCCATCGCAGCGCATGAAGAAGGGCGAGCAGTCCGCAGACCGTCGCCCACCCTCTCGGTCAGACTATTCAGGCAAGCATCGTGGCTCTAGTTCGCCGCCAGCGGGATGACCTCGCGTGCGACGCCCCGGGTCTGGGGCAGCCGCGCCTGCATCGACCACGGCCCCGTCCACGTCACCTCGACATCGACCAGCCGCCCCGTCCAATCCCGCGTCGCGTCCTCGAAGAACACCAGCTTATCATTGCGCGTCCGGCCGCGCCACTTGCCCTTGTGCCGACCCTCGACCAGCGCCTGCACGGTCTGCCCCAGGTAGCGGGCATTGATCTCGGCGACAACGCCATGCTGTAGCTCGTCCAGGACATGCAGGCGGCGCGCCTTCTCAGCCTGAGATACATCGTCGGCCATGATTTTCGCCGAGACAGTGCCAGGTCGCGGCGAATACATCGCCAGGTGAGCCTTGTCCAGCTTCAGCTCGCGCAGCAGGTCCACCGTGCCCTGGAAGTGCGCCTCGCCCTCACCCGCAAAGCCGACGATGATATCGGTATGGATAGCGACATGGGGGACGATGCGCCGGATGCGATCCACCAGGCGACGGTAGTCGTCTACCGTGTAGCCGCGCCTCATGCGTTGCAACGTGACATCGTGCCCCGCCTGGACGGGCACGTTGATATGCTCCATAACCTTCGGCAGCTCGGCCACGGTCTCCAGCAACTCATCGGTCATGTAGTTGGGGTGCGACGTGAGAAAGCGGATGCGCTCCAGGCCCTCGATGTCGTTGAGCCGCCGCAGTAGCCGCGACAGGCCCGCGTGGTCGCCAGTATCGTAACCAAAGCGGTCGACGATCTGACCGAGCAGCATGATCTCCCTTACCCCCTGCCCCACCAGCGACTGCGCCTCGCGCACGATGTCGTCGGCGGGGCGGCTGCGCTCGCGGCCGCGGCGGGCCGGGATGATGCAGAAGGTACACACATGGTCGCAGCCGTACATGACCGGCACGTTAGCCTGGATGCGGCCACGCTCGTGGGCGGGCAACGTCAGTTCGTCGTCCTGCGCCTGGTAGCGCGTCGTCAGCGCCGACTGGTCCACTTCCTGGGCCAGGCGATCCATGTCCCGCGCCTGAAGAAAATCGACCAGGGGGCGCGTCTCCGAAGGCGACATGAACACGTCGACCATAGGATAGGCGCGCCGTAGGGCATCGGACTGCTTCGTCCCCTGCCCAACCAGGCAGCCCATGACGCTGATGATCATGTCGGGGCGCGCGGCCTTGACGGGCTTCAGCGCGCCGAGCTTGCCGTAGACCTTGTCCTCCGCGCTCTGCCGCACGACGCATGTATTGAGCACCACGACATCGGCCTCTTCGGCCTGGTCGGTGTAGGTATAGCCGAGCTTCTCCAGTTCGGCGGCCACGCGCTGCGTATCCGCCTCGTTCATCTGACAGCCCCAAAATGTGGTATGATACCGTCTCACAGCCGTACTCCTGACGAGTCGCTCTCCGTTAGCATCCTGATGAGAAAGCCAAGTATAGCACACGCTCCCCCCGGAGACCAAGCATCACCGTCAGGTCTCGCGCCGCGAGCGCTACCGAGCGTCGAACGCCGTCGAACGCAGCAGTCCCGGCAGGTCTGTCACCAATTGCCGCTTGGTTACGACGCGCGTCGCGCCCGCCGCCTCGGCCGCCCGCCGCGCCTCCACGTCAACGTGGGGACCGTAGGCGACCACGGGCACGTCAGGCCGCGCCGCACGCACCTGGGCCAGCAAATCCGCCCACGGCTGAGCGCGCACAGCCAGATCGAGTACAATCAGGCGCAAATCCGGGTCCGTCAGCGCGTCGGCCATGCCTGGCCCCGGTCCCGCGACCGGCTCCAGACCGACCGCCTGCGCGGCGGTTTCCAGTTGTACGCTGAAGAAGAGGTCATCCGCTAGCAGCAGCGCCTTTGCCATCCTATCCTCCCCCTCTCAGCAAGGAGAGCCGTTATGCCTGCTCCCTACCAAGATGTGAACGTTCGTGACTACAGTACCCTGCGGACTGGCGACCACGCGCCGCGCCTCATCGATGTGCGCGAGCCGCACGAGTATCACTACTGCCACATCGAGGGCGCCGAGTTGAAGCCGCTCAGCCAGATCAAGACCTGGTGGCGAGAGCTAGACCCGGCTGAAGACTACGTCCTCGTCTGTCACCACGGCTTCCGCTCTGCCCATGCCTGCTTTCTGCTCGCCCAGGCGGGCTTCAGCCAGCTTAGCAACCTGGTTGGTGGGGTCGATGCCTGGGCCGCCGACATCGACCCCACGATGCCGCGTTACTAGGTGTCAAGCGACACCTCCGCGTGCCCTGAGACGTATACGAGATAGAGGGGATGACTCCTGGAGGATCTATGCGTCTCAAACGCCTCCTACCTATCGTCATCGTCCTGGTCACCCTGGCCGCTACCCCACCCAGCGCCGCCGATAGCGGCTGGACCCGCAGTGCCCTCAACCACCCCGTAACCTCGGTGCAGATTGCCTCTGACGAGACCATCTATGCCCTGGGAGATAATGGCAACATCTTCATTCCCCTCGACCCCTACCTCAACGCAGCGCCCGGCCACAGCGTGCCGCCCATCCTTTGGGAGTACATCAACCGCCCCGACCTGTTTCCTGGCGGCTGGCTACACGACCTGGGCCTGCCTGTCACCGAACCGCTGACGGCGATCGTCACGAAGGGCGACATCGTAGGTCGTACTATCCAGGTCCAGGCCTTCCAGCGCGCCATCCTCACCTACGACCCTCTTAACCCGCGCGGCTGGGAGGTGGAGCGCGCTAACGTAGGGCGCGACTATATCGCTCAATTTCCAGGGCGACCGTGAGGCCGCCGGCGGCGGACCGCCTAGCTTCCCACAGCCGCCATCGCCTGTAGCTCGTCCAGGCTGACACCAACCAGCGTCAGGTCAGCTAAGGTCGCGCCGTGCAAGATAGTCTTACCCAGGATCGGCCACCACAGCATCGCGCCCGTCAGATCGGCTCCCGTCAAATTAGCTCCGCGCAGGTCGGTTCCTAATAGCCTGGCCTCGCGCAGGTCGGCATCGCGCAGGTCGGCCCCCGCCAGCACGGTTTCCTGCAAGGTCGCACCCCGCAGGTTCGCCCCCGTCAGCCGCGCGCGGCTCAGGTCGGCTTCTCGCAGCCGCGCCCCACTCAGGTCAGCATCGCTCAGATCGGCATCCATCAATCGGGCGCGCGTCACCTGAGCGCCATCGAGCCGCGCCGCGACAAGAATGGCCCGTTCCAGGCTTGCCTCACGCAAGTCGGCGCCGGACAGAGTCGCCGCCCGCAGATTGACCTCAGCCATGCTTGCGGCCTGGAGAGTCGCCGCCCTCAAGTCCACTCCGGCCAGGTCGACGCGGCGCAAGTCACCCTTTGTCAGCTGCGCCAGGCATAGCGTGCCCCGCCGCCCCTTCGCGGCATACTGGCGAGCGCGTAATAGGTCCGCCTGGTTGTAGACTTCGGGCATTGCCACCTCATTCCATCGTTCGCATTTTAACCTTCGACAAGAAATGCCGCGGATACACCTTGACAAGTGCCGGGACCTGTGTTAAATTGACCATAAGCGTCGCTGGACGCCCCCGCCCTGTGACCCACGCCCCATCCCGCGCCAGCCCCACCGGCGCGGCGCGCGGCGTGGGGGTCTGCGCCCTAGTTCCGAGGAGACGCGTACCATGCAAACGAACAGACTCTATATCGGCAACCTTCCCTATCGCACGACCGCTGACGAACTCAGAGACCTCTTCAGCCGCGCCGGCGAGGTTATCGATGTCGCTGTCCCGGTGGACCGCGAAAGCAACCGGCCGCGCGGCTTCGCCTTCGTCGAAATGGCCGACGAGGCATCGGCTCAACAGGCCATCCAGATGTTCAACGGCTACTCCCTCCAGGGTCGGGAATTGCGGGTCAACGAGTCGCAGCCCCGCCCCACCGGCGGCTACTCCAATCGAGGCAGCTAGGGCGACCGAGGATAACGACCGCCATTCGCGGTCCAGGTCGATGCGGCCAGCCTCCTCAAGGCACAGTCACGCACAGAGCAGCCCCACACCGCTGGTGATGTGGGGCTGCTGTTTGTTGCCGTGTTAGCGCGGAACCAGGGTGTCCGACTCCATATCGTTCTGGCCGTTGACACGCCACGGCACGGCGCGCCGAGGAGGCGAGTCGTCATGGGTAAGTGTCCCCTGATACTCGACGCCCGACGTATGGGGTTGCCACCCGGAGACGGTAAAAGGCACGCTATCTGGCCCGATCGCGCTCATCCATACGCCGTTGTAACGCCGCGCCAGGTGAAGGTGCGTCCCACTCGCCCACCCCCCCTCGCACGACGGATGGCCCACCGCGTCGCCCACCCGCAGCCAGCGGCCCTGCTCCACTCGATCTTGAGCGGCGATATGGTTGTAGATCATGACCCAACCTGTGCGCACGTCGCCGTCGCCGTCCAGGTCTTGCATCACCTCGCCATAGTCAGAGACAGCCACCAGGCCGGGCACAGCCGCCCGTACCCAGTATTCCGTGGCGTCGAAGCAGCCCGTCTGGCGGCGGTCGGACGTACCAGGCACATCGCCGGGGCCGAAGTCGATGCCCCCCCAGGCCGAGCCAGGCCCCCAGCCGCCGTGGGGCGCGCCCGTGTACCACCATGTCTCCCCGGCCGCCCACGGCAACTGCATCGCCGGCTGGGTTAACTCGTCGGGAACCAGCGGGCCATCGTAGGCGCGTTGCCAGGGGTCCCCGAATAGGCGGCGATACGTCTGCATGAACTCCCCGTCAGGGGCGCGCAGCGCATCCCACTCGGGCTGCTGGACCATGCGAGCCAGGAAGTGAGACACCCCCGCCGAGCCACTATTCAGACCCTCGGGTCGTGTCGCCCGTGCGCCATCCCTGAACCAGGCGCCGCAGTACCCGCGCTCGTCGCAGGAGTAGAACCCCGTGTTCAAGTAGTTGGCGACCCACTCCATCTGCTTGTAGAAGCCCCTGGCCCACCACATCTCGAAGCCAAAGGGGTAAATCTGTTCATATTCAGGAATCTCGCTATTCGTTAGCCAGCCACCCTTCCACTCCAGCAAGGCCAGCAGCAGGCGCGGGTTCACGCTATAGCGATGGGCAATCAGCTCGATCAGCTCGATGCCGTCGCGCGGCTGCCCTTCCACCTCCTGGCTGAAGGACTTCAGGTAGCCGGGGTAGGCGCTGACAAAGGCGCGCACATCGAAGCCGGCTGTCGTCGGCCCGTTGATCAATTCGCTGTCAGGGATGATCCACTCGTAGGGATGCGGAGCAGGCTCAGCGCGACGTGGACCGCCTAGTTGCGCGCTCTCCAGGGGCGAAGGGCCAACCAGCCGCGGGGCAGGCGGCGCCGCCGCCGGGCCACCCTCTGGCCGCGTCCCTTGCGCCGGCGGTGCGTCGCCTTCCTCAGGGCTGCCGGCCCACGCCCCGCCGGCCAGGGCCAGCTCTCCCAGGGCGACGGCCAGAACGAACGCCATCACCAGCCAGGCCCGTGGGATGATCACCAGACGCCTCATCACGCTTCCTTTCACCCCCGGCCCTGTCTAGCGGAGACGCGCAATCACCGCGTCGGTCATCTCGGTGGTGCCGATGGTCTGCGTTCCTTCGCCGCCCGCCAGGTCAGGCGTGCGATAACCGGCCGTCAATACCCGGTCGACGGCGTTCTCCACCGCCGCCGCCTCCGTCGTCAGGCCGAGGGAGTGGTGCAGCAGTAACCCCACGCTCAGAATAGCGCCCAAGGGGTTGGCGATTCCCTTGCCCGCAATATCCGGCGCAGAGCCGTGGACCGGCTCATACAGGCCGCGCGGGTGGCGATGGCGATTACGGGCCTCGCCGATGGATGCCGACGGCAGCATGCCGAGGCTACCCGCCAGCACCGCTGCCTCGTCGGTCAGAACGTCGCCGAACAAGTTCTCAGTCACGATGACATCAAAGGCGGTCGGTCGGCGAATAAGGTGCATCGCCATCGCGTCCACCAGCATATCCTCGTGCTGCACGTCTGGGTAATGCGCCGCTACCTCGTGGTGCACCTCGCGCCACAACCGCGACGACGCCAGAACGTTGGCCTTATCCACCTGCGTCACCTTGCGCCGCCGCTGGCGGGCCAGGTGATAGGCCATGTCGATGCAGCGGCGCACCTCCGTCTCGCTATAGTTCAGGGTGTCGACGGCCGCCCGGCCGTCCGACCCCTCGCTACGACCCTGGGGCCGACCGAAGTAGATGCCCCCGGTCAGCTCTCGTACCACCACCAGATCGACGCCCTCTACCAGCGACGCCTTGAGGGGTGTCGCGTCAGCCAGCGAAGGGTGAACGCGCACGGGGCGCACGTTGGCAAAGACCCCCAATGCCGCGCGCAGGCCGAGCAGCCCCTGTTCGGGACGCACGGCCGCCTTCGGGTCGTCCCACTTGGGGCCACCGACCGCGCCCAGCATCACAGCGTCGGCGTCCTGGCACACCGCGACGGTTTCAGCCGGCAGCGCTGTGCCAGTCGCGTCGATGGCGCTGCCGCCGATCAGACCGCTCGCATACTCGAACTGGTGGCCGAATTCGTGACCCACCGCGTCCAGAACGCGCGTCGCCGCGTTCGTCACTTCCACGCCAATACCGTCCCCAGGCAACAGCGCTACGCGCACATGCATAGTATCTCTCCGGCTGCCGCTCGCTGGAATGGGCGCAGGCGGCGCTATTTGATGTCCACAGGGTACTCTACCACATCCCCGCGCGTCTGGTCAATTCGGAAGGCGCGCAGCACGGGGCGGACGGGGTCAGACAGCGACAGCACCAGGTAATAGGCGTTGGAGTAATACGCCCCCGTCAGATCCCCCGCCACAGGATAGGCGGGCGCGCTGGGGTGGGAGTGATAGATGGCAAAGATATCCAGCCCCTTCTCGTCGATCTCCGCCAGGATGCGGCGCTGGTCCTCCGTCGCCATCTGGTAGGCGTGCTCCGGATCGCCCGCTGCATTGCGCGCCTTCAGCAACTGCATCGGCTGACCGGAAGCTGTCGCCAACACGCCCCCCACCTCGGCCGGCGCACCCTGACGCGCCTGGTTCAGCATACGCTCAAAAATAGCCTTCGGCACGGCAACGGCGGTGCGCGTCGTCTGGCGGAAGAGGGTAGTCTGCAACGTCAGGTAGCCCTTAGCGACCAGCAACTCGGCATTGAGAATGGCTCCCCCCGCCGCCCCGCGAATCGTATTGTGGCCGAGAACGGTAAACTTATAGTCAAATATCGTATCGGGGCGGATGCGCCCCACCACCGACGCCATACCCGCCTGCACATCGCGGTCGAGCATCGGCTGGGGACGATTCGGCTCCTTGCGCACGATGATCGGCCAGGCAGGCGCGCTGGGCAGGCGCAACACCTGCGGCTCGCCCTGAAAAGTCGCCAGGGCCTCGGCAAACTCCGCCAGGCTGGGCTTGCGTTCCAGTTCGACCACCACCGCTTCCAGGTGGCCGTCGCGCACCGCGACCCGGTTGCAGGTGGCGCTGATACGGAAGTCCGCCATCTGGACGACGCCGTCCGCCACGCGCCCCAGAATCTTGAGCGGCTCCGTCTCCATCTTCGGCTCCTCGCCGCCGATGTAGGGAATTACGTTGTCGATGATATCCAGGCTTGGCACGCCGGGGTAACCCGCCCCTGACACGGCCTGCATCGTCGTCACCATAACCCGCTTGAGGCCGAAAGCGTCGTGCAGCGGCTTGAGGGCCAGCGTCATGTGAATCGTCGAGCAATTCGGGTTGGCGACAATAAAGCCACGCTCCCAGCCGCGCCGCTTGCGCTGGGCGGAAATCATATCCAAATGGTCGGCATTGATCTCCGGGATGAGTAGCGGCACATCGGGGGCCATACGGTGCGAGCTGGCATTGGTAGAAACCACGTAGCCCGCCGAGGCGAAAGCCAACTCCGTCGGCCCCGCCACGTCGGTAGGCAGGGCGGAGAAGATCAGCTCGCAGTCCAGTCCCGGCTCAATTGGCTCAACGAGCAGGCTGCGAACGGCGGGCGGCATATCGGGCGAGACGTGCCAGCGCGCAGCTTCGCCGTAGGTCTTGCCTACCGAGTTATCTGAGGCAGCGACGACGACAACCTCAAACCACGGGTGATTAGCCAACAACTGAATAAAGCGCTGCCCCACGGCGCCCGTTGCGCCCAGGACACCGCACTTGATCTTTGCCATGCGGTTCTCCTCGTGTCTTCAGACCAGACTCATCATATCGCCCAACACGCCAGCAGCCGTATTGACCGCCCCCGCGCCACGACCGCTAATCACCAGCGGGTTGTCGCTGTAGCGCGCGGTGTGGAAGACGACAATGCTGTCGGAACTACTGACCCGCGCCACCCGGTGATCCAACGTCAGGGGCTGCAAGCCCACCCGCGCCTGCCCGCCGCCAACCTCCGCCACGTAGCGCAGCGCCTTGCCATCGGCGCGCGCCTGAGCCGCGCGCGTCGCGTACGTCTCGTCAAGGGCCGGCAGGGCATCCAGGAACTCGGTGACGCTGAGGCCGTCCATCTCGACCGGATAGAGGCTCTCAACCTCGACATCCGCCAGTTCGAGGCGATAGCCAATCATGCGCGCCAGGATGAGCGCCTTACGCGCCGCGTCCAGGCCGCCCAGGTCCTGGCGAGGGTCTGGCTCGGTGTAGCCCCGCGCTTTCGCCTCGCGCACCGCCACTGAGAAGGGCGTCCCCTTCTCTAGCTCGCTGGACAGGTAGCCGAGGGTTCCGCTCAGCGCGCCCTCGATGCGCCGCACCTCATCGCCGCTATTGAGCAGATTCTGGAGAGTGATAATCACCGGCAGCCCCGCGCCGACTGTGGCTTCCCAGCGCATGCGGCGGTGGTTGGTCAGGCGCTGCCAGGTGGCGAGGTCCGCCGCCAGGGGCAGCTTGTTGGCGGTGACCGCACCGTAGCCGCGGTCGAGCGCGCTCTCCAGCGCCGGGATGGTCGCCGCCGAGGCGCTCAAATCGACCACAATCGCACCATCATCCCCCGCCACATCGACGAGGCCCACCAGGTCGCCCAAGTCGTAACCCAACTCGTGCTCGCGGAACTTCCCGCCACCGGCCTTGTGACTCAGCAAGGCCTCCAGCATCGCATCGCTGAAGCCAACCGGCTCGAAGATAGCGCCATCGCTATCGGCCACCGCCACAATGTCGAAGCGCGTGCGCAGGCGCTCGGCGTGCAACTCTCGCAAGTCGATGATCTGCCGCAGCAGTGCGCGGCCCACATTACCGACACCCAACACTATCACCGCTACAAGGTCAGGCATACGCGCTCCCCGCCAAGCGTAGGTCCTCGACATGCACCCCATACAGGGCGGGGGGTTGGACGCCCATCAGGCTGAGATATGTCGCCAGTTGGCTGCGGTGATGCACTTCATGCTCAATCATCGCCAGTAGAATGTTCCACGCGGGGTACGGCCCCCCCTGGTTCGACATGCGTGGCTCAGCCAGCTCCTCGTCGCGCATCCCCGCCAGGCGATTGCTAATCTCGGCGTTGGTGGCATCCAGGTAGTGCAGCAGATCGTCAAGGGTCGCGCCGAATCGCTCGTCGTGGCCGGGGTACAGCCCGGCGCCGAGCGTCGCGCTAACAATGTTCATCCGCCGCGTGGAGGCTATGTGGCGCGCAATCTCGGCGCACGACAATTCGCCGGCCGCCGGTCGCCAATCGAGGCGGTCGGCCGGGATGGCCGCCACCATGTCGCGGGTGCGCCCGTGGACGCGCTGCCAGTAGTCGGAAAATGCCGACGCCGATACAATCATGCGACGGCTACCGCCTCAGCGACAGGGCGACCCAACTCGAACTCGGCGTGAATGCCTTGCACCGCGCGCATCAGGTCGGCCTCGGCCAGCACCATCGACATCGTGTGCTCAGACGAGCCTTGCGCGATGGAAATGACGTTGATGCCCGCCTGACCCAGCGCGCCAAAGACCTTACCCGCGATACCGGGCACGGCCTTCATGCCCGCCCCCACGACGGACACGATACCGACACCGTCCTGGGCCGCAATGCGGTCGATGTTGCGGCGGGCGAGTTCCCACTCAAATGCCCGCTCTAGCGAAGCGATGACACGCGCGCTGCTCTCGGCCAGCACAGTGAAGCAAATGCTCTGCTCCGACGACGACTGAGAAATCATCAGCACGTTGACACCCGCGTCGGCCACCGCGCTGAAGACTTTGGCAGCCACGCCCGGCACGCCCAGCATCCCTTTGCCCTCGACCGTCACCAGGCTAAGCCCCTTGATGGCAGTGATGGCCTTGACCGTGCGCCCGTTGGCCTCACTCTGGCTGATAACCACCGTGCCAGGGTGGCTGGGGTTGAAGGTATTCTTGATGCGGATAGGAATACCCCGCTCTACGGCCGGCAAGATAGACTTGGGGTGCAGAACCTTGGCCCCATAGTAAGCCAGGTCGGCCGCCTCGGAAAAGGACACACTGGGCAGAGTCTGGGCATCCGGCACGACACGGGGATCGGCCGTCATAATACCATCGACATCGGTCCAGATCCACACTTCGTCGCTGTCGAGGGCCACGCCGATGATAGAGCCGGAGTAGTCGCTACCGCCACGCCCCAACGTCGTTACGAGACCCGTATCCGTCGCACCCATGAAGCCTGTCACGACCGGCACGATGCCCCCTTCCAGCAAGGGCAGCAGCTGCGCGCGTGTCTTCTCGCGCGTCGCGTCCATGAGCGGGGTCGCCGTGCCAAAGTTGCTATCGGTCTGAATCAACTCGGTCGCCAGGATCGCCTCGGCCGGTTGACCCTGGGCGCGCAGGGCAGCCGCCGTCAGCGACGCCGTGAACCGCTCGCCCATGCTGGAGATGAGATCCATCGCGCGTGGCGTGACCTCCCCCAGCACGTATATGGCGCGGCACAGGTTCTCCAGATTGTCCAGGGCCGAGCGAAGCTCGTCGTTGAGAGCCGCCGCCTCGTTGGGGGCAGCCACCTCACGCACCACCTGCCAGTGGCGCACCAACAGGTCGTCGCGGATAGCCCGGTAAGTCGCGCTGTCGCCGTCGGCCGCCGTGCGCGCCGCCTTGATGAGCGCGTCTGTCACGCCGCTCATGGCCGAGACGATCACCACCACCTGGTGGCCCTGGTCCACTGCCTCGTGAACCAGCCCCGCCACCTCGCGAATACGTTGGCCGGACCCCACGGACGTACCGCCGAATTTCATGGTAAGACGCATGATAAGAAGCCTCGATGAATGAATCTAGACAGACATGCAGAGACGCGACAGGCCGCGTTCCTGCTACATGCCAATGTACTTGGAGTAGATGGCGCGGGCTACCGACGGCTCGTCGGTGCCCTTGATGATGGCGCGCGCATCCGGAAACAGCGTTACCTCGCAATTGTCAACGCTCAGCCGCAGCAAGAACGGGGTGACCTGCACCGGCCCCACACCCGCCAGTCGCTCGCCCAGATCGGCCAGGTCCAGCGCCTGCTTGCCCAACGGCCGCACCTGCACCGCATCGCGCCCGCACAGGGTCGCTGTCTCGCTGGTCTGGCCGTCGAGGAAGTGGTACTCCCCCCTGTCGCAGCCCGGCCGCCGCGAGAGGCTGAAGCGTTCGTAGGTGTTAGTCCACACGTCGGCATGGATGAGACCATCGTTCAGAATACCGTTACCTACGACGAGCTTGATGGCCTCAGTTGACGCGAGGGATGCAATGAGGCCCGCCGCGCCATTGAGGACGCCCGCCGTATCGCACGTGTCAAGACGGCCGGCCGGGGCCGGTTCCGGGTACACGCAGCGCAGACACGCCGTCTGACCGGGCACGACAGTCATGCTCATGCCATACGCGGCGACCACGCCACTATAGACCCACGGCTTGTTCCACTTGACGCAGGCATCGTTGATGACGTAGCGTGTCTCGAAGTTGTCGGTCCCATCGACTACCACATCCACATCATCAATGATGTCCTGCACATTCTCTGGCGTCAGATCGACGACACACGGCTCGATGTCGATAAGCGAGTTGATGCGATTGAGGCGCTCAGCCGCCGCCACGGCCTTGGGAGCGCCGGCCGCTGCATCCGTCTCATCGAAGAGGGTCTGCCGCTGCAAGTTGCTCCACTCCACGAAATCGCGGTCCACCAGGCGCAGGTAGCCGACACCGGCCCGCGCCAGGTTGTTGGCGATAACCGTGCCGAGCGCGCCAATACCAATGACGGCCATCCGAGAGGCAAGTAGCTTGCGCTGGCCGGTCTCTCCAATGCCGGGATAGACGAGTTGTCGGGCATAGCGAGATAGGTCTGTCACGGGTCTACTCTTCATCGAACTCCCAGGGATAGACGATCCAGTCGTCGGTCTCCTCAGCGTAGTAGTCGGGCCGGTGCTCAGGGTAGCGTGAGCGACGCGGCTTGTATTGCAGGACGGCCACCACCGGCACACCGCCCGCATCCCCAACGCGCTCCTTGACGGCCACAGCGGTACGTCCGCTGTCCCAGATGTCATCAATGACCAGGATACGCTTGCCGTACAGGATAGGGTCGGCCGGGAACTGGAAAAAGATAGGCTGTTCCAGCGTCTCACCGATGCCCGTATAGAATTGCACGGCAGCGACCAGCACATTGCGGATGTCGAGCTTCTCGCTCAGCAGGCCGCCCGGCACCATCCCGCCACGGGTGATTACCAGGATCACGTCGAAGTCGCGCGGTAACTCCTGCGCCAGATTTTCGACCAATGCCGCAATCTCCTGCCAGGAGAGGTGACGCTTCTTGATGGCTTCCGCCGTCGTGCTCATAGCAGGGCCTCCAGGCCTTCGTCCAACATTCGATACGCGCCACTCCTCAACGCCGCGTGAAACGCATCGGCCACAGGATCCAGCCAGATAGTGTAGGGACACGGCCCCCGCCGCAACAGGCCCACCTCAGCGCGAATGATGTCGGTGGACGGAGGCAGCTCATTGAAACCGCGGCCAATGGCGGTGAACTGCATCATGATCTGGGTCTCGCTGAACGCCACCAGCACGGGCCGCCCCGTCCCTCGCTCCCCCAACGCCAGGTAGCGCCACTCGATGGGCCGCAGCCCATCTAGCTCCTCGAAGTCCTCCGGGATGAGGGCCACGGCGAGGAAGTAGAGATACCTCTGGGTCGCGGGCAGTGCGACAGCTTCGTCCTTGAAGTTAATGAGGGGCATATATGAGTTCCGACCACAGACGACCGACGACCGCTGCAAGCTGTGGTCGGTCGTCGGTGGTCGTCGATCAGGCGACCACACGCTCCTGGCGTTCGCTCAGGGCAGCCTCGAAGGAGCGCAGTGTTGGCTTGATATGCAACCCCGCGTCCAGGTGGCCGTCGAGGACCACCGCCGTCTTGAGGCCGTTACCGGTTATGTAGGCAACAGTCAGCTCGTTAGGCGCAATTCTACCACTCTGGGCCAGCTTCTTCAAGACAGCGACTGTGACGCCGCCCGCCGTCTCGGCGAAGATGCCCTCCGTCTCGGCCAGCAGGCGGATACCGGCGACGATCTCGTCGTCGGTCGCGGCCTCGGCGTGGCCGCCTGTCTCGCGGAAGATGCGCAAGGCGTAGGGCGCATCGGCAGGCGAGCCAATCGCCAGCGACTTGGCAATAGTGTTGGGCTTCACCGGCTCGGCAAAGTCTGCGCCCGCCTCGAAGGCCGTGACGATAGGCTGGCAGCCCGCCGCCTGCGCGCCAGAAATACGGGTGGGGCGGTCATCGATGAGACCGAGCTTCTTAAACTCATCGAAGCCTTTCTTGATCTTGACCAGTACCGACCCCGACGCCATCGGCACCACCACGTGGTCGGGGGCGCGCCAGCCCAGCTGCTCAGCAACCTCGAAGCCGAGTGTCTTGCCGCCTTCGGAGTAGTAGGGGCGCACGTTGACGTTCACAAAAGCCCAGCCATACTCGTCGGCCAGCATGGCGCACAGGCGATTCACGTCGTCGTAGGTTCCATCGACGCGCACCAGGGTCGGCCCATAGACCAGGGCCGCGCTAATCTTGGCCGCCTCCAGGTCGGCAGGCACGAAGACGAAGGCGCGCATGCCGGCTCGCGCCGCGTGGGCGGCCACCGAGTTAGCAAGGTTGCCGGTGGATGGGCAACCGATGGTGTCGAAGCCGAACTCGACCGCCTTGGTGATAGCGACGCTGACCACGCGGTCCTTGAAGGAGAAGGTTGGATTGACGGTATCATTCTTGATATACAGATGCTTTAGCCCGATGGCCTTGCCCAGGCGGTCGGCGCGCAGCAATGGCGTGAAGCCCGATGGGATGCCGACGGGGCGAGCGCCGTCCACAGGCAGCAAGTCAGCGTAACGCCACATGTTCCAGGGGCCACTGGCGATGCGCTCGCGCGTAACCGTGTCGCGCCACACGTCGTAATCGTACTCGACCTCAACCGGGCCAAAGCACTCGTCGCAGACGTAGCGTGGCTCCTCAGGGTAGCGCGCCCCGCACTCGCGACAGCGCAGACCGAGGATGTGGGGGAGTGAGGACATTGAGTTTCCTTTCGTTAGGCACGGCGCCACGCGACGCAAAAAGGCCCCCTGCTCGAAGTGAGAGGAGGCCGTGGGAGACACCTTGGGCTGCCCTCTTATCTTCCAGACTTGTCTGCCGGATTTGGCACAGCACTGACGCATTCACCGCGTCAGCCCGCTGCCGAGGCTTCACAGGGCCGGTCCCTCCGCCTCTCTGGATAAGAGTGGTATACAATTGTTGAGAGCTATACTACCAGATTCGCCGCCCTCTGTCAAGTCAGAATCGACGATTGCCCTAACAATCGAACGATTCGCTGTATTATAGCCGCGTACGTCACACCAGATTCATCGCTCACATCGCCAGACACCGACTCAGAGACGAAGGAGAGCCACCATGCGTAACGCACCCAACCCAGTACCCCAAGCCACGCGAGACCCCCTTGAGGCTGACTTGTTACCCTACGCCAACCAGGGCGCACTCGACGGTCGCATCGTAATCGCGGATTGGGCCGGCGCGATGCCCCAGCAGAAGGCTCAGATCCCATCCCTTCGTCTTGGGCGCTGGTGGATCAATAGCCTGTGGTTGGTCGTGGTCGGCGCGGTGGGTCTGATCATCATGATCGCCGTAGCGCAGCAGCTTCGTACCTACCCCTGGATGCAGGACTTCATCGCCCGCTATCCAGGCGCCTCCACCGCCGTCGTGCCGGTCATCGACAGCGGCTTTCCCTGGTGGCTACGGTGGCAGCATTTCTTCAATCTGGTCTTCATCATGTTCATCATCCGGGCCGGCCTCCAGATTCTGGCAGACCATCCGCGCCTGTACTTTGACGCTGGCTGCCTACCCGGCTCGGAATGGTTCCGCATGCGCGGCCCCGTGCCAGCGGAGGGCATGACCATCTCTGACGCCCGCCAGCGCTGGACGTCTAAGAACGACTCTGTCGCCCTACCGAGCTGGCTCGGCATCCCGGGCTTCCGCCACTCGGTCGGCCTGGCGCGCTGGTTCCACTTCAGCTTTGACCTGTTGTGGCTCATCAACGGCGTGCTATTCTTCGCCCTCCTGTTTGCCAGCGGCGAATGGCAGCGGCTGGTGCCGCGCTCGCTGGACGTCTTCCCCAATGCCCTCTCGGCCGCCATCCAATACGCCTCGCTGGATTTCCCGGCCAACACCGGCTTTAGCCAGTACAACGGCCTTCAGGTGTTGGTATACTTCATCACGATCTTCATTGCCGCCCCCTTAGCCTTCATCACCGGCCTCCTGCAAGCCCCGGCCATCGCCGGCAAGTTTGGCCTGGGCGCAGGCGTGCTCAACCGCCAGGTGGCCCGTACCGCCCACTTCGCCGTACTGTTGTGGATGGTATTCTTCATCCTGGTACACACCATCATGGTCTGGACCACGGGGCTGATCCCCAACCTCAACCACATCACCCTGGGGGCCGATACCACCTCGTGGTGGGCGCTGGTCCTCTACGGGGCGTGGATGGCAGTGGTGATTGCCCTGTGGCTCGCCGCTTCGCCCTTCGCCATCCGCTATCCGCGCACTGTTCAGCGCGTCGGGGCAACCCTGGTCGGGGGCATCAAGAGCCTGATGGAGTGGTGGGATCCTCGCGCGACATACCCAGCATCCGACATCTCGCCCTACTTCTGGCCCAACGGCGACCTGCCGGCCTCCACCGAGTATGAGCGTCTACAGGCCGGCGACTTCGCCGACTTCAAGCTGCGCATCGACGGGCTGGTCGAGAACCCCGTCGAATTGAGCTACCAGGCCATCAAGAGTCTGCCCAAACGTGAGCAGACAACCCAACACTACTGTATCCAGGGATGGTCGGGTATCGCCAAGTGGGGCGGTGTCGCCATGTCCGACTTGCTCGACATCGTTCGCCCCCTGCCGACGGCGAAATGGGTGGTCTTCTACTCCTTCGCCGAGGGGCCTGAGACGGGGCGTTACTATGATGCCCACAAGCTCGAGCATATGCGCCACGAGCACACCATCCTGGCCTACGAGATGAATGATCAGCCCCTGAGCCAACTCCACGGCGCGCCGCTCCGCCTCCGTAATGAGCTTGAATTGGGCTTCAAGCAGGTCAAGTGGGTAGAGGCGGTGGAGTTTGTCGAGAGCTTTGAGCGCCTCGGCGCCGGTATGGGCGGCTACAACGAAGACCAGGAGTTCTACGGGTACAGGATGCCGATATAAGCGTCACGACCCGCTTCGCCAACCTTGTGCCGCCGCGACGAGGTGCGCTATAATCTGGTCATAGCGACGTACCGACTCAGGCCCAGGGAGACCACCCCATGACCACAGCGCGGGCGACGATTGGCGTGATTGGCGGGACGGGGCTGTACAGCATGCCAGAGTTGACCGAGGTCGAGGAAGTGGCCGTCGCGACGCCCTTCGGCCCCCCCAGCGACCACATCACCCTCGGCACGCTCAGAGGACAGCGCGTCGCCTTTCTGCCGCGCCACGGCCGCGGCCACCGCATCAGCCCGACGGAGTTGCCCGTGCGCGCCAACATCTGGGCGCTCAAGAGCCTGGGCGTCGCGCATGTTATCTCGATCAGCGCGGTGGGCAGCCTGCGCGAGGAGATCGCCCCCGCCGACATCATCATCCCTGATCAGATCTTCGACCGCACTCGCCAGCGCGCCACCACCTTCTTCACCGACGGCATTGTAGCCCACGTCGGCATCGCCGAGCCTTTCTGCGCCCCATTGCGCCGCGTCTTGCTGGAGTCGGCGCGAAGCGTCGCAACCAGCCAGGTCTTCGATGGCGGCGCCCTGGTGGTCATCGAGGGACCGCAGTTCTCCACCAAAGGCGAGTCCCGCATCTTCCGCCAGTGGGGGCTGGACATCATCGGCATGACCGCCCTGCCCGAAGCGCGACTGGCTCGCGAGGCCGAGCTGGCCTATGCCGTCATCGCCCTGGTAACGGACTACGACGTCTGGCACGAGAGTGAGGAACCTGTGACGACGGACGCCGTCTTAAGAGTGTTGGCGCAAAATGCCCGCGTCGCCCAGCGCATCGTAGCCGCCGCCATACCGCGCATCGTCGCGGCTGGCTGTGACGATGGCTGCCACCACGCCCTGGCGGGAGCCATTGCCACCACCCCCGACGCCATCCCGGCCGAGACGCGCGCGCGGCTGGCCCTGTTCCTGGATAAGTACCTGCCCCCGCCGGGGTGACCCTCGACGGTCATGCCGAGGCTCGGCGAGGCATCTCTGCGATTGTCGCCAGCAGAGACCCCCCGCCCCTCGGGGTGACAGTCGGATGTCATGCCGACCCGCGGGCAATGTTCCGACGGGCTTCTGACGCAAGGACACTGACTATCGTATGACCGCTCCCGCGCTTTCCGCTCCACGCTCCACGCCCCGCGCTCCGCGTGTTCGCTGGCGAGAGTTATTCCTGCTCCTGTTTCCCGCGCTGCTCGCCCTGGGCAGCTTCGCCCTGCTGTCGATGGTGCTCCAGGAGCGCGCGCCGACCGCCGCCGACCTGCGCCCTGCCCTGATACTCAGCGGCGGGCTGCTCGTCGCCAGCCTGGCCCTGGCCTGGAAGTCGCCCACAGCGGATCCCTATCTGCTGCCCACCGTCGGCTGCCTTCAGGCGCTGGGTCTCGTGATGACCTATCGCCTCGCTCCCGGCCTGGCATCGCGGCAACTCAACTGGCTGCTGCTAGGCCTGGCCGCCTTCGCCGCCGTCATCATCGTCATGCCCCGCGACCTGCGCTGGCTGCGTCGCTACCCCTACTTCTGGGGCGCGCTGGGCCTCGGCCTGCTGGCGGTCACACTCGTCGCCGGCCGCACCACTGGCGGGACCGGCCCCAGCGCCTCGTCAGTCAGCCTCGGCCCCCTGTCCTTCCAGCCGCCGGAGCTGGTGCGCATCCTGCTCGTCGTGTTCCTGGCAGGCTTCCTGGAACGCTGGCGTGAGCAGCTAATGACCCCCTCCTACCGCGTCGCCTGGGGCGCACTATCCCTGCCCCAACCCCAGGCCATCGGCGGCATGCTCATCATGTGGGGCCTGTCGATGCTATACTTCATCGCCCAACGCGACCTCGGCCCCGCCCTACTATTCTACGGCGTGTTCCTGCTCATGCTGTACGTGGCGACAGGTCGCGCGCGTTATGTCATTGTCGGCCTCTTCCTCTTCGCCGCCAGCGCCTTCCTCGTCGTCCAGATGTTCAGCTACGTTCGCACCCGCTTCGACATCCTCCTCGACCCGTGGTCAGTAGCCGACGCGGCGGGCTTCCAGATCGTCCAGGGCCTCATCGCCGTGGCATCGGGCGGGCTGGTCGGCGAAGGCCTGGGCTACGGCTACGCCAACTACATTCCTGCCGTCCACACCGACTACATCTTCAACGCCATCGCCGAGGAGTGGGGACTCCTCGGAGCCTTCGCCCTGCTGGGGCTGTTCGCCGTGTTTGCCGCCCGCGGCTACCATATCGCCATGACGGCCCGCGACGAGTTCGGGCAGCTGCTGGCCGTCGGCCTGACCAGCGTCGTTGTCCTTCAAACCCTCATCATCATCGGGGGCAACCTCAAACTCATCCCGCTGACCGGCGTCACCCTGTCCTTCGTCAGCTACGGCGGCAGCTCCCTGCTGACGTCCTACATCCTGCTGGCGCTACTGCTCAAGATTCCCGTCCGATCCAATGGCGGCGCCGCGTGACCGGCAACATCCTGCGCGTCGGATGGCTGGCGTTGCTGACAGTGCTCGTGCTCAGCCTGGGCCTGGCCTATTGGGGCCTCGTCCGCGCCCCCGAGCTACAAGCTCTCCCCAACAATGCCCGCAGCGTCGAGTTCGAGCGCAAGGTTCAGCGCGGGCGCATCCTCGACCGCAACGGCCAGGTACTGGCCGAGACCAGGCTGACGCCCGACGGCCCGCAGCGCGTCTACACCTACCCGGCCCTTGCCCCGGTCCTCGGCTACTCCAGCCTGCGCTACGGCGTAGGCGGCGTGGAAGCCGCCTTCAACGACGAGCTACGCGGCAATATCAGCGGCGACTCCTGGGAGTCGCTGCGCTACAAGCTGCTCCACGAGACGCCCATCGGCCATGACGTGACCCTCACCCTCGACCTGCGCTTGCAGCAGGAGGCCGACCGTGCCCTGGGCAATCGGCGCGGCGCCATCGTGCTCATGAACACCGACGGCGAGATTCTGGCCATGGCCAGCCACCCCAACTACGACCCCAATCGCTTCGACGAGCTATTCCCGCAGCTCAGCGCCGACGCCGCCGCGCCCCTGGTCAACCGCGCCACCCAGGGCCTCTACCCGCCTGGCTCCACGTGGAAGACGATGACCCTGGCCGCCGGGCTGGACAGTGGCGCGACGCAGCTAAGCCGCATCGTCAACGACGGCGCGGAGACGCTGACCGTCAGTGGCTTTCCGATTCGCTGTAACAACAACCCTCCGGGCGTCAACAGCTTCGACATCGCCCACGCCTTCGGCTGGTCGTGCAACCTGACCTTCGCCCGCATGGCCCTGGAGACCGGCGAACCGCGCTACACCCAGTATGCCAACGCTTTCCAGGCCTCGTCGAGCCTGCCCCTGGAGATCCCTGTCGCGAAGGCGCAGCTATCGCGCAACCCGCTCACCAACCCGGTGCTGCTGGCATCAACCGGCTTCGGCCAGGGTGAGTTGTTGCAGACGCCCATTCATATCGCCAGCCTCGGCGCGACCGTCGCCCGCACCGCGCGCACGCCCCGCCCCCCCCTGCTGCGCCACGTCAAGGACAGCGAGGGCCGGGTTGTGGGCGAACCCGACCCCGGCGTCCGGGGAACGCCCATCCGCCCCGACACGGCCCGCCAGGTACGCGAGGCGATGCGCGTCGCCGTCGAGGACGGCTACGCCTCCGCCGCGAGAGTCCAGGGCTACGCGGTGGGCGGGAAGACGGGCACGGCCGAGACCGGTCAGAACACGCCGCCCCACGCCTGGTTCCTGGGCGTCGGCCCGATGGATTCACCACGCTACGCGGTATCGGTACTGGTAGAAAACGGTGGCGAAGGCTCGCAGGTTGCCGCGCCCCTGGCACAACGGATGCTGGCCGCCGCACTGAAGGGGCCGTGAGAAAGATTGCGGCGAGCGCTTGGCGATAGTGATACCACCAGTATGGCCGACGGTGTCAACAAGAAGGACCAAGAGGGCAACCCCCTTGGTCCTTCGCCGCTAGTCCCTGATCCTTGAACTACCGTAGCGTCGTTACGGTGACGATGTTCGAGTAGGCGGAGTCGCCGCCCCCATTGGTGGCCCGCACCCGGTAGCGGTAGGCCGTGTTGCGCTTCAGACCCGTGTTGCCATACGAAGTCACATCCGCCCCCACCGTCGCGATCTGCGTGAAGTTGGTGCAGCTGGAGCCGGTGCAGCGCTCGATCTTGAAGCCAGTCTCGTTGTTAGCGTTGTCCGTCCACGTCAGATTGATTCTGGTGCGCGAGGCCGCAGCGCCCGCGAGATTGGTCGGAGCGGCGGGCGGCGTGGGCGGGGGTGGCGTCGTTTCCGTCAGGGTGGCCGCGCCGTCCACCACCAGCGCGAAGGGCTGCGGGCCATTGGGCGCATTGAAGCCCTTGACAGCGATGGTCCACGTTCCCGTCGCCGCTGTCTGGACGTACACGTTCTCGACGTTGTTCGTGCGGTCAGCGCTCCCGCCGGTTGCGGACCAGCCGCCGCTGAACACGTTACCCCGATACAGCGTGCCAGTCGGTGAGGTCACTTCGACGTCCAGGTCGTTGACCAGATTCTTGCTGGCGCTGGTCGCCGAGGGATAGTCACTCCACACGACGCTGATTCGGAGGAGGCCAGCCGTCGTGACGTTGGCCGAGTAGGTTCGGTTGCCGCCCGTGCTCAGCCCGGCTGCCTGGTCAACGAACTTGGCGCTACCATCCGTCGCGCTGTCGATATTCACCCGCCCCCAGCCCTCGTGGACATTGGGGATGGGGAAGTCGTTGTCGTTCGCCCCGTCGTTGTTCTCGTCCAGCATATCCACGGCCGAGTTGATGAGCGTCGCCTTCACCAGCGCCGCGCTGGCATTCGCGCCATACGCCTTCTGATAGAAATCGCGCACGACGACCGCGCCGCCCGCCGCGATGGGGTTGGACATGGACGTGCCGCCGAAGTACTTGTAGTAGCCGTCGTAGGGAATGCCCCAGCCATCCATCTGGTACGCGCTATTCTTCGGGTTGACCGGGTCGCCGTAGCCTTCCTGATACAGGTCCGAGTATGTGGACAGAATCCACGTCCCCGGCGCGACCACGTCGGGCTTGATCCGCCCGTCATCGACCGGGCCGCGACTGGAGAAAGCCGCCATCTGTCCGCTGTTGCCCGCCGTCGGGTCATCAGCAATCGGGTTCGCCGTGAAGCCCCAGCGCTGGCGTGGCGTGCCGAGCAGATTCTGGCCGCCCATGCTGGTGCACGTCTGCCCGTTCTGGTACGTCGTGTCGTGGGATGTGTAGGTCAGGCTTGTCGCGCACGGGTAGTTGTCTGGCCGCGCGTTCTCACTGGCGCCCACCGACAGCACGTTCTTAGCCGTCGCGGGCGCGCCCAGCGAACCGCTGTCTACCACGCCGTCGGCGTTGGCATCCGCGCCCTCGTTACCCGCCGAGAACGTGATGAGCATGTCCTTGTTATTCCACATGAACTGGTCGGCCGTCTGGCTGTTGGCGTTGTACGCGCCAGCCGCCGCCGACCCCCACGAGTTGGAGTGCACCCGCGCGCCCGCATTGTAGGCTTCCTGGAACAGCCCCGACAGGTTGTTGAGTCCCGTCAGGTAGTAACCATCGGTATAGCCATACAGCGCCTTGCACAGGCTTGACACCTTCACCCAGTTCTCAGTCGCCTGGAAGGCCAGTCGGGCGGCGGGCGCGCCACCCTTGCCAATCCCATTCGACGCGCCGCTGCTGAGAATAGAACCGGCCACGTGCGTGCCGTGGCCGCTGTCCACGTCTACTGCCCCATCGTTGGTGATAGTCTGGAAGCACGAATCCGTCACGCCCGGCCAGTTGTTGACCGCAACGATACGCGACGCCGGGATGTCGCGGTGCGCGCCGGCTGCTGTGCCGTTCCCCAGCCCCGTGTCGGCCACCGCCGCGATCTGCGTCGAGCCGTCGTAGCCGCGCGAGTTCGCCGCGCCCGTGCCAATGATGCTGCCTGCCCCAACATCGTTGTGCTTGACAGCCAGCTGATAGGCCTCGATCCACGCCACATCAACGCTGTGCGCGACCGCATCCACCTGCGCCGAGTCGGCCACGATCTGGAGCTGGTCAGCGCCGCGCTCGGCCACCTGGATACCGGCCTGTTTCATCTCAGCGCTGGCCTTACCCCGGTCGCCGCCCTTTTCCATCAAGACCGTGTAGACGCGCTGCGTCGAGTCCTTGGCGGCAGCGGGATCAATCTTGAAGGCCGGCTGGAAGACGCCGACCCAGATGACATTCGCCACCTGCTCGACCTGCTTCGCTTCGCCCGGGTTCATGCGAACCTTGAAGGCAAAATCCGGGATGTACTCAAGAACCTCGGCGTTCTCCTTCTCAATCGCATCGCGCCAGGCCTGCTCGATGGGGCCGGCGAACTGGACGATGTACGTGCCCCGTTCGCCGGGCGCGTAGCCCTGCTTGGCGAGACCTGGCGGGACGGCGGGCTGCTGGCCCGCGGCCGGCGTGAAAGTCGCCGCCTTGAGATGAATCGACGGCGCGCCCTGGGCAGCCGGTTCGGGCGCAGGGCCAGCCTGGCTGACACCCGCGCCCAGTAGCGCGAGGCAGACGACAAGAGCGAGCGCGGTCACCAACGGTCGTGGGACGACGGTTCGCATACCCCCTGTCCTCCTTGTGTAGTACATGGCGGAACTGTTGCGCAATCCTAGCCGAACCATGAAAGTTGTCAAGGAAGGCGCGTGAAACCATCGTGAAACGTGAGGCGTGAACCAGAAACAACCTCTTCCCACGCATTATGCCTCACATTTCAGCCCCTACCCCGCTACAGCAATCACCACCAGTCCCGCCACGGCCAGCGTCGCCCCCAGGGCACGGGCGGCGCCAAAACGCTCGTGGAGGACACGCGCCGCCCAAGCCGCGCCGAACAGAATGCTGAAGCTGCGCACGGCGGTGACATAGCTGGCAGGGGCGCGGGCCAGCGCCCACAGGACCAGGAAATACGTCCCCATAACGAACAGGCCGCCCCACACCACCCGCCAGCGCTCGGTACGCACCGTCTCCACCACCCGCGACGGCCCCTCCAGCAGCCAGACGGCCGGGATGGCGGCAATCACCATCGCGATGAATGTCCACAAGTTATAGGCGGCCGGCGGCATGCGGCTGACGCCAAGCTTGTCAAAGCTGGAATAGCCCGCGATGCACACCCCCGCCGCCAGCGCCCAGCCCGCGCCCGGCTGCGCCAGGGAGCGTAGCGGCCGATGGATGTTGCCCCACGATGGCAGGCTCACGATGTAGATACCCGCCACCAGGAGGCCCACCCCCAGGTAGCCCGCCCGTGGCAGCATCACCCCCACGGCCAACCCACCCAGAGCGATCCAGATCGGCGCGGACCCGCGCGACATGGGGTAGACGAGGGACATGTCACCGCGCGTGTAGGCGCGGGTGATGCACACCATGTAACCCACCTCGCACAGCGCGCTGCCCGCCAGGATGGGCCACACATCGCGCGGCAGGGCCAACGGGGTCGTGAGGGCCACAGGCACAGCATAGATGGCGATAGCGGCAATAAGCCCCGCCCAGTGATAGGCGAGCTTATTGCCGCTACCCTTCATCCAGCCGTTCCTCGC
>CAZJJF010000003.1:4002-5749 GCA_964546245.1 uncultured Anaerolineales bacterium | reverse complement strand
GTGTGCATGGCGGCCGACAACAGCAGGACGGTGAGGACAAGAGGAGACATCAGGCGCGTCGTTTCAAGTCGCCGACGGTCAGGCCGAAACCTGGTCTCGGCGGCCTATCTCACGCCGGGATGGTGTGGCGGGCGGCCTCAGTGCGCCGGTCGGCAACAACTTTGCCGTCCATCATGACCATAGCAATGTTGTCCTGGTCGGCCAGGCAATGGATGTCGGCCAGCGGGTCGCGGCGCACCAGCGCCAGGTCGGCCAGCTTGCCCGCCTCCACCGTGCCCAGTCGATCCTGCCAGCCCAGGCACTCGGCAGCCACCTTCGTCGTCGCCACGATGGCCTCCATCGGCGACATGCCAATGCCACACATCAGCCCCAACTCGCGCAGGTTTGTGCCGTGGGGCATCACCCCCGCGTCCGTCCCCATCGCAATCTTGACACCCGCCTTGTAAGCGCGGGCAATGCTGTCGCGATGGGCATCGATGGCCGCGCGCGCCTTACGCACGCCGTACTCCGGCAGCGCGCCGGTCGTCTCGGCCTGCTCCAGCACCGCCACCGGCGCCAGCAGCGTCGGAACCAGGTACGTGCCCCGCTCCAGCATCAACTCGATGGCTTCGTCATCCAGGTAGATACCATGCTCGATGGAGTGGATACCGGCCCGCACCGCATTCTTGATACCCTCCGCGCCCTGGGCGTGGGCCATGACCTTGATGCCCCGCCGATACTGCCCCTCCTGCACCATGACCGCCAGCTCTTCCGGCGAGAACTGGGTGAAGGTTGGGTCATCGGTGGGACTCATGACGCCGCCCGTAGAACAAACCTTGATGATATCCGCGCCCGCCCGCAGAATCTCGCGCACCCGGCCGCGTACCGCTTCCGGCCCATCGACGCGGCCATCAGGGGAGCCGGGGTAAGGCGGGAACACGTTGAAGGTCATCCCTGACGGCATCCAGCCATCGCCGTGGCCGCCGGTCGTCGACAGCACCGCGATGCTGATCTGCATGCGCGGCCCCAGTACCAACCCCTCCTCCACGGCGCGCTTGACGCCCAGGTCCGCGCCACCCGCGTCGCGCACGCTGGTGACACCGGCCTGGACAGTGCGGCGCATGTACTCGATGGCACGGTAGAAGTTGAACGAGAAGGGCGTCATCATCATGCCGACGATGTTCAGACCCTCCAACATCAGGTGGACATGGGTGTCGATTAGCCCCGGCAGCAACGTTCCGCCCTCGCCATCCACGATGGTCAGGTCGGCGTCGGGGAGCGGCAGCGTTGCCTCAGGCCCCACGGCGCGGATGCGGTTGTCCTCGACCAGGACGGCAGCCTGGGGCAGTGGCGGCCCGCCGCGCCCATCGATGAGAGTAACGTTGCGAATGAGAGTATAGGGCATGGCAGAGCCTCCTGGGCCAGTAACCAGTCTCGCTAACCCTGTCCGAGTCATCTCCGACGGGTCACCTGAATTTCGCTCTAGGGTGTCGCCGACGCGACATGCACGCCTTCCAGGGTTTCAGCCACCAGGTGATCGACCACAGCCTTCATGTCGCCGCCCGTCTTGTCGTACACGGCGAGCTGGCGATCCGCGCTCGTGCCATTGCGCAAAATCTGGAAGGCGTACTGCACCTCGCGCCGACAGCCCAGGTCATCCACCACGTCGTCCACAAAGGCCACCATCTCGTGCACCAGGTCGCGGGCAGGCATCTCAGCCTGGCGGCCGAAGTCGGCTTTGACCAGATCGATCCGGAAGCCAGCAATG
>CAZJJF010000003.1:0-3992 GCA_964546245.1 uncultured Anaerolineales bacterium | reverse complement strand
CGGGACTTCGATGCGCTTGCCGAAGTCGATCAGCTTGCCGTCGATGCCGTAGCGGATGGCGCGCCATTTATTCTCCTGGATGAGCTGTGTGCGGTAGCTGCGGAAGGACTGGTTATCGCGGCGCAGCTTATACAGCTTCAGGCACAGGGACTGGAACAACGCCGCGATGCACAGCACCTCCTCGACCCGCGTACACATATCGCAGACGCGGAACTCGAGTGTGGGAAAGTCCGGATGAAGGCGCACATCCCACCAGATGCGCTTGCCGTTGTCAATACAGCCGGTGCGCACGAGCAAGTCCACGTAGTTCTGGAAGTCGGCCCACGAGGTGAAAGTACTGGGAATGCCGCTGCGCGGAAACTGCTCGAAGATGATGCTGCGAATCGACTTGAGGCCCGTCTTGCGACCTTCCCAAAAGGGCGATGACGTGGACAGCGCCAGCACGTGGGGCAGCATATAGCGCACCTGGTTGAGGATGTCAACACGCAACTCAGGGTCCTCGATGCCCACGTGCACGTGCAAGCCGAAGATCAGCAGCTGACGCGCCAGCACCTGCATGTCTTCCAGCACGCCAAAATAGCGCGGGAAAGGCGTCACCTGCTGGTTCTCCCAGTGAGAGAAGGGATGCGTACCCGCCGCTGCGATGGTCAGCCCCTTGCCGTGGGATAGCGTGGCAATGGCGCTACGCATATCGACAACCTCGCGGCGCGCATCATCAATGGACTCGCACACCGGCGTGCCAAGTTCGACCACCGACTGGAACATCTCCGGCTTGATCTCCCGCTCGCGCAGAATGAGCTTCCCACCTTCCAGAAACTCGGTGATGTACGAGCGAAGCTCCCGCGTCTGCGGGTCGATGATCTGGTACTCTTCCTCGATGCCGAGGCTAAACGACGGACGCTTCATAGCCTTCTCCCAGGATAGCAACTGGCGCCAGGCACACTAGCCTAGCGCGGCTCCACAATCATGGTGGGCACTGTCGAGCCTGTACCGGCCGTCACATTCAGCAGGGTTGAGGCGGACAGGCGCGTGAGCGCGCCGTGGATATACTGGCCCTGCCAGATATAGGGATCAAGGTCCACGAGTCGCTCGCCAATGTGGACGCCGCCCGCGTGCCACATCGGGTAATCCTCGCGGGCAATATTCACCTTCGCCTGCACGACATACGACGAACGCAGCGCCTCCTCGACGGCAAGCTGCCACGCGCCCGGCTCCGTCTCCCAGCCAATGACGACACCCTTGCCGCCGTACTCATCATTGGGCTTCAGGACAAGGTCATCTTTCGCCTCGATGATGTGAGGAATGAGGTCTACCGCCCGCCCGTCGCGCGTCGTCTTCGTCTCCGCGACCTTGCGCGTCCAGGGGATATGCTCATCGATGGCGCGCAACTGCTCGGCGGTGAACAGGCCAGCGTTGGCCGGGTCAGATAGAACGGCGAAGCTCATCTTCTTATGCAGCAGCTTGCAGCGGTAGGGATTGAACATCACCACCTTGTGGTGGCGTAGCGCGGTAATGATGGGATGGTCCAGGCCATACGCCTGCAACAGCTCGCTGCCCAGGACGCGCTTGTAGATAACGTCGATACGGAAGTCGCCGCTGTATAGATGGTCGTTGCGATACTCGACATCCTGGGGTGTGGTGATGATGGCCTTGAAACCCTGGAGTCCAAAGTAGCGCTGCCACAGTTCAAACTCAGGGTACGTGGGCACAGTGTCCCAATCGACGATGGCTATCTGGGGGCTACCCTGGCCGCCGTACTCGCGCCACAGATCACGTAGCACACCGATGAGCTGCCAGCGGGCGGGCAGCGGCTGGACGTAATAATCCCGGGCGAAAGCCTGCATCAGAGGCAGATTGAGGAAGACGTCGCTCAGTTCATCCTCATAGGCCGTCGCGGCCGGAGTCTCGGCGTTGTACTCGACGGCGTGCCACGTCCCGCCGTGGACGAAGAAGGTGTCGATGCGCCCCGTCGGCGTCGGCGAGTCGTAGCCCGGGTCGATCTGGACGAGATACTCTTCTTCGGGCGTCAGGTCCAGCTGGGCGCGGAAGGCCTCATCGCCTAGCAGCCGCCGGTAAGCGCGGTCGAACGCACCGAGGAGCAGCGCGCCCTCGCGGCGAATGTATTGGTACTCCTGCCACGTCAGGAAATGGGGTCGCAGCACGTTCGACAGCGGGCGATGCCCAAAGTGCAGGTCGCGCGGGATAAGCACCTCATCCAGCATCGCCTGCGACGCGCCCGTCAGGTCTGGCTGCGCGACGGCGAGATCGTTATAGGCAGCAATGATGTCGTACATAATAACCTCATGTCCTTGACAGGAACTGGCGCAGCGCCGCGCCGAACTCATCGGGCCGCTCGACGTGGGGGCTATGCCCCGTCTCCGCGAAGATAATCTCGGTGTACTGCCCCCCTGCGGCGGTGTACGCATCCAGGACAGCGCGCAGCTGGCTGACCATTGGCTGCACCGGGGCGGCGTCATCGCCGGGCCAGCCAGGAACCGCGCCAAGCTTGCCCAGGTAGGCCAGGTCGAAGAGCGACGTATCCGACACGATCTGGTCGTCCGCGCCGTGAACCCACAGCACAGGCGGCTGGGGATGGATGTCGGCGAAGGCTCGCAAGTTAACATACTTCGGCGACAGGGCATTATTGATGCCCCGCGCCCCCGGACCGACGCCCGGCCAATTCTCGCTGGCTACCATGTCGCCGGGGTAGTGGTCGTCACCCAGGCGCGTGCTGAGCATCTCCTCGACGAAGACATCTTCGCGGGGCGACGTGAAAGGCGGCCTGAAATAGTAGTTGTTCATCACATTGCGCGGCGAGTTCGCGTCGTCAGCCGACGTGTCCCGCGCGGCGATACGCTGCACGAACAGCGGCGACGCCGTGCCCGCCCCCGAGCCGGCGTGGTCGTCGCTATTGCTGGCTCCCTCGACATCACCCGTGCCGCCGAAGCCATAGGGCGACATGGCCGCCACCAGCGTCAACGAGCGCACTCGATCCGGGTGGTCAATCGTCAGTTGCATACCAATACCGGCGCCCATGGACCAGCCGACCAGATGCGCGCTCTCGATGCTTAGCGCGTCCATCAGGGCCACCACGTCGTCGCTCCAATCCCGTAGCCCACGGGTAGCATCGACGGGCGCGGCCTCGGTACGGCCGTAGCCGCGCAGATCGACGGCGATGCCACGATAGGCCTCCGGCAGAGCCAGCAGCGTCTCCTCCCAGAAGCGCGACGCCGACACATTGCCGTGGACAAAGATGACCGGCACGCCGTCATCGGGGCCGGCGGTGATGATGAAAGTCTCGACTCGCGCCGTCGGCACGGTGGTGGATTGCAGGCCGGATAACAGATTCAGGGTCACGACAGATCCTCCAGGAGGCAATCAAGGTATTAGCTCCGACGACCGCCGGATAGGCGTATCGGACCGCGATTCCCCATCGCGATGGCTACTGCCCCGCCAGGAAATTGGACCACAAAATCTTGTCGGGCGTGCGGTCCAGGCGACCCATCTTGGCGTAGCGAATGCACAGGTTCGCCATAGCATTGACGACCTCGCGGAAATACGTCGGCGTCAGCGAGTAGATGTCCATATCGGGCGCAGGATTCATAAAGTCGAGGGCATACGGCACGCCGTCGCGCACGGCGAACTCAAGTGTATTCATGTCGTAGCCCAGAGCGCGGCACAGCTTGAGGCTGTCGCTGACGACCTGCGTCCCCAACTCGGCTGACATGTGCTCGTGCTCCACGTAGTAGCGTCGCTCGCGGGGGTCGTACTTCATGGGCAGCACCCACTCCTGACCCAGCACCATGACCCGCACGTAGTGCTCCCACTCGATGAACTCTTGCAGAATCATCGTCAGCAGGCCTGACTCGTTATAGCGGTCGACTAGCTCCGGCAGCGAGCGGACGGTGTACACCTCTTTCCAGCCGCCGCCATAGGCGTCCTTGAGCACGGCAGGCAGACCGATATAGTCGAGGATGGCCTCCCAGTCCAGC
>CAZJJF010000002.1:29679-45355 GCA_964546245.1 uncultured Anaerolineales bacterium | reverse complement strand
ACCGCCAGATTCTTGCCGGTGGCTCCCTCCCACACCCGGACGGTGTGATCCTCGCTACCGGTGACGATCCAGCGGCCGTTGGGATGGAAGACCGCGCTATGGACAAGGTTAGTGTGCTCGTTCAATTCGGCCAGCTGACGGCCGGTGCGCGCCTGCCACACCCGCGCCGTGTAGTCGGGCCACCCGCTGGTAGTCACGATACTCTCCCCATTGGGGCTAAAAGCCAGCGTTTGTAGCGGCCCCGTATGGCCGATGAGCTGCGCCGCGAGTTGCCCTGTCGCAACATCCCAAACGTAGCCCTTCCAGTCATTGCTCGCCGCGGCGACGAGCTTCCCATCGGGGCTGAATGCCACGGCGTTCAAACCCTTTGTCGGCCCATCAAGCACGACCACCGAGCCGTTGTCCTCCCAAAGCCGCGCCGTCTTGTCATCACTACCAGTCACGATACGCCGCCCATCGGGGCTGAACGCGACCGAGGTCACCGCCTCGGTGTGGCCCGCCAACTCGGCCAGCTGATAGCCCGCGCTGGCGTCCCACACCCGCGCCGTGCCGTCGTTACTGGCCGTCACAATCCGCTGGTCATCGGGGCTGAACACAGCCATATTCACACCCTGGCCGTGGCGAAGCTCGGCCAACTGGCGGCCCGCGCTGGCGTCCCACACCCTCGCCGTGCCGTCGTTGCTGGCCGTCACGGCGCGAGAACCATCGGCATTGAGCGCCACCGAATTGACAACATCCCGATGGCCCTGCAAAGTGGCAATGATGCCACCACGGCCGGTGTCCCAGATGCGTGCCGTGCCGTCCTGACTGGCGGTGGCGAGGCGCTGCCCGTCGCCGCTGAAGTCCAGCCCTGTCAGTCCCTGGCTGTGGCCCCGCAACTCGTGCAGGCTGGGGCGCGTGCGCGCCGCCCAGATGCGGGCGGTCCCGTCGCCGCTGGACGTGAGAACCCACTGCCCACTATGGTCGAACATGCCAGAGAAGACGCCTGCCGTATGCCCGCGCAAGACGGCCAACTCGCGCCCCTTCTCGGTATCCCAGAGGCGCGCCACACCGTCAAGACTGGTCGTTACGACGCTCTTGCTATCGGGGCTGAAGTTGCCGTCGAGGACGTAGGCGGTGTGCCCGGCTAGCTCAAAGCGACTCTGTGCCGTCGCCGCATCCCACAGGCGGGCCGTCAGGTCCGCACTGGCGGTGAGAATCTGCCTGCCGTCGGGGCTGAATACCGCGCGGCTGACGCGCCCTGAGTGGCCGATCAGGTCGGCTCGCTTGCGCCAGGAGCCAACCTCCCAGAGGCGGGCCGTGTTGTCCTCACTGGCCGTCACCAGCCACCGGCCATCGGGGCTGAAGTCGGCGCTCCACACGCCGCCGTACGCGGTGTCGCCCAACTCGGCCACCCTCTCGCCCGTCGCCACCCGCCACACGCGCGCCGTGCCCGGTTGCTCCACCCCCTGGCTGTCCTGGAAGTTCAAGCTACTGGCGACCAGATACTGACCGTCGGGGCTAAAGGCCACATTCGTCACCTCCCCGCCCTGGCTGGGCAGAACACGCAACTCGCGGCCTGTCTGGGCCTCCCACAGTCGCGCCGTACCATCCTTGCTGCTCGTGGCTATCAGCTTCCCGTCTGGGCTGAACGCAGCCTGGTAGACCCCCTTCCGATGACCCTGAGCGACCGCCAGGGGCTGACCGCTGGCGGCATCCCAGACCCGCGCCGTCCCGTCGTCGCTCGCCGTTACGATGCGCTGCCCGTCGCGACTGAACGCGGCCTGATTCACCACATCGGTGTGCCCGCGTAGCTCGGCGACGCGCTCACCTGTCGCGGCGTCCCAAATCTCGCCGACCTTATCCGCCCGCGCCGTCACGATGCGGCGATCATCGGGGCTATAGGCGGCCGTCCACACCGCGCTCGGCGGCCCGCGCAGCACACGCCGCACGTAGGACTCCGGCAGAGAGCGACGCAGCGCATCCTCCGCCTGCGCCGTCCTGCCTATATCGTTGGCCTCGATGGCGAGCAACAGACTCAACTCTGGATCGACCGGCAATCGCTCGAGGGACGAGGCCGCCAACTCGCGCGACTGGTTGATGCGCTGCGCCGCCTCGGCTGCTGCTCGCGCCTGGTCGGCCGCCTCGCGCTGGGCCTGGGCGATGGCGCGCTGGTTCGCCTCCTCGCGTTGGGCCTGCACGGCCGCGTCGCGCTGGTTGACCGCCTCGGTCTCGGCGCGCTGGGCGCGCTGCCACTGGTTGAGAGCGAAGACTGCCAGCGCGCCTACCAGGAACAGCAGAGCAGTGACACCCAGCAAACCCAGCCGCAGGCGGTTGACGCGCTGGCGCTCCGCCGCCAGTTTCGCCTCGGCCTCGGCGCGATCCGCCTCGCGCTGGTAACGGGCGCGCCAGTCGAGAATCGCCGGGGCCAGCACGTCGTGATAGATTTCGTAGCGCGGCTCGCCCGGCGTATCCGGCGGCGGGGCGATGGGTCGCAAGATGCGCACGTCGCCACGACTCAGGCGCTCCAGCACCGGCAGCACCTCGCCGACCGGCGCCTCCACGTAGGCGGCCAGGTCCGAGACCGTATGGGCAATCTTCGCCCCCGAGGGCGTGACCAGGTGGTGGAAGAGGCGGGCCGCCAGATCGCGCTCGGCGGGCGACAGGGCCTGCATGGCCGCGTCGAGGTGGGTACGCACGATGCGATCCGCACCCCCCAGCTGCTCCAGGGTCCGGAGGCGCAGGACGCGCGAGCCTTGTCGCCGCTCCTCGTCCCACAGGCGGGTCATCACCAGCTGCAAGAAGGGCGTCTCGATGCGCGCGTCGTGGGAGGGCGTCGCGACCTGACCCCGCCCCGCGTCGCCCAGCACTACCTCGCCGCGCTTGACCTGATCCAGCACGGCGACGACCAGACCGTCCTCGATACTCATCGCCTCATCGGGCGGGACCATCGCATTCCACTCTACGAGGGGCCGCCGAATGGCAGCCTCGGCGGCGGCGGCATCCAGGTGGTCAATGCGCAGGCGATTGTCGAACAGGCCTGGGATGCGCCCCTTGAAGCGGTCGAGGCGCGCCAGAGCATCCTCGCGTAGGGCCACCAGAAAGTTGACCCGCAGGGCGCGCCGCGATACGGCCTGCGGGAACTCGGCGGCAAAGGTTCCGGGGCCATCCTCCTGGCCGTGGTACAGGAAATACTCCTCGAACTGGTCGAGAACGATGAGCAGCGGGCCTTCAACGACGTCTGACCAGCCCGCGAGGGCGTCGACGAAGTTCGTCGCGGCCGGCGGCTGGACCGTGTAGCCGCTGAGCGTATCGCGCACCGCCGCTTCCACCGCCGCTAGCAGACCGCGCAGCGGGTCGTCGCGCCAGCTATTGAAATAGACGACGGCTAGCTCCGGCGCGCCAACCTGGGCCAGGTTCGCCCGCGCTTCCGCCTGCAAATCGTGGACGACCCCTGCGCGCAGCACGGATGACTTGCCAACGCCACTCGCACCGTATAGGAGGGTCAACCGCGCAGCGGTGAGATTGGCGATGATGATGTCGCGCTCAGTGTCGCGACCGAAGAAGAAGCGGGCGTCCCCTTCGTCATAGGGCATCAGCCCCTTATAGGGTGAGCGGGGGAGAGAAGCGGCAGCCATGCCTAACCTCCGGCTGGCGGCAGGGCGGCCAGGCGCGCTGCGAGGCGGTCCACGTACTCCTGGAGGGTGATATTGCGAATCAGCTCGATGTCACGCCGCCGCCAGAACTCCTCGTCGCTGGCTCGCGGGTCGAAGGGAACCGCCCACGACTTGTATTGCAGCTTCTGCTCGTCCCAGACGCGCTGAAACACCACGCGGCGGTTCCAATCGCGCAGACTGGAGCCGAGGAACAGGAAGTGGCTCTTGCGTACCCGGCTGACGAGAGTCGCGGGCAGCAGGCTCGTGATGTCGGCCCGACTCATATAGCCGATGAAGTCATCTTCGGTGATGGTGTAGCTGTCATCGTCGGGATTCAGGCGGTTGAGAGCGCCGTAGATCTTGACGATGATGGTGCGCTGGTCCAGCGGCAGGGCATCGTATTCGTTGGGCTTCTCGATGGCGCGCGGCGTATCGCCGTATGGCGCATGGATGAACTTGCCACGGGTATCATCCCGGCTAACGTAAGTTAGCACATCATATGGCTCGCTGCGCCCCTGGAATGCCCGCTCCAGGACATCATCAAAGTTGCTGGTGACGATAACCTGATAGACCGGACCATAGCCCCGCTCACGCAATGTGCCCGGCAGCGAGGCCAGCAGGTCGTGCAGGCGGGTGGGCGGGTAATCCGCGTTCAGCAGGGCACGAAGCTCGTCGTACAGGCTGCCTATACCCAGGGTCAGGCTGGCGTGCTCCGTGATACTCGCCAGGTCATCCGTCTCAGGCGGCGGATAGCCCAATTCCTTAAGGCGCACCGCCAGGTGCGTCGCCATCTCGCTGCTGCTGGGCAGGTGTTGGCCGAGCGCCCAGCCCGTATCGCTCGGCCGTCCCAGGAGATTGGCATCTACTCCCAAGAACGGCACCAGCCGCCCACTCAGGATACTGCGCAACAGCAATGTGAAATGGGGATCGAGGGGATCCGGCGTGGTCTGACCGGGCAGCGCGCCAGGTGGGGGGGCGGCGAGGGGCGGCGAGACAGGCGGCCCCGTCGAAGCCCCAACCGTCGGCGGGGTAGACGCTGTGGGGCCGGGGGTAGGCGGGGCGAAGGTGGCGGGGCGCGGCGGCTCGTCTTCCCACTGGACGTTGGGGCGCAGTTTCCGGCAGGCGGCAATCAGCTGCGTCTGAATGCCCGCCCGCTCGCAGAGCAAGATAAGCTCCCGCGCCTTGGGCGGCAGACCGTCGCCTGGCAGCGCGTCGTAGGATACCCCATACGTCCCCAGCTCGAAGCACAGGTCCTTGAAGTCTTCGAGGCTGAAGTAGGTGATGATCAGCTGGCGAAGCTGCGACCGATCCATGCTGTCTCGCTCCTCAACGGATCGGGCGTCGCCTGTGGCGACGCGAAAGGCCAGAGCGCGAGCTTCGGCCTCTGGACCCATTGTACTGTGAACCATCCATTACGTCAACCGAGAATCCGACCGTCCGGCCATGACCAGGAACGGCGAATTTGCCTTCGACCGCCATTGACAGACGGGGGTGGTGCGGTATAATGGTCGTGCCTCGCATTTCTCGTTGACCCAACCACCCTACATACATTCTACCCCCATAGACAGCGACCTCAGGAGGGCTTTGGCCCATGCCGATGCTGAGTCCCTGGCCGTTGTACAACCAACTCGCCGATTGGACTGTCGACGCCGATGGCGTGGACGAGAATCGCGAGAACAACTGCGGCCCCGAATCTGTGGCGATGTGTCTCAAATACCTGACCGGAGTGGAGCTGCCCGCCGACTTCATCAAGGACGCCATGTACGGCCAGAACTTCCTGGGTTATACCTTCATGGACGATCTGGCGCGCTTCCTTAAGAAGCGTTGCGACCTGACCTGTGAGATCCGTAGCGGGCAGGAGCCCACCTTGCAGCCCGTCATCAAGCGCGCCATCGACGCGGGTTTCCCGACCATCGTGTTGTTCTTCTGGGAGCTAGAAAAACCGGAGAGCGGCCACTTCGCGCCCGTGGTGGGCTACGACGACGGGGGCGCCACTCGCGCCAACCCGTGGGGCGGCAAGCTGGAGTACATGAAGTGGCCCGACTTCGAGACCTGGCAGAAGCAGAGCAATATCATCATCCTCAACCGCCAGCGCCCCGAGAATCTGGGACGCGGCGGCCTGGAAGCGGACCCGTTGATTCAGGGAGTTGAAGACCTGCTCGATGAGGCGCGCCCCTATGTCGACCGCGCGCTGCGCGAGGCGGCGGCGGCCTCGGAGCGCGCCCGTCATCAACCCTGACGGCCAACGTCAGGGCGGCCAACGGAGGATACCCGGCTATGCCCCTGTGGGACTCGATCACGCAGCTCTTTCAACGCGATGCCCAGCACCTCGACCGCCCGGCCATTCCCGCCGATCACGTCCTCCCTACCCCTGCTGACACCGAGGCTGTGGCGGCGGGCGAGAGCTACTTCCAGTTGTGGGTGGTCGAGATGTTCCTGGCGAGCGACCGCGACTGGTTCAAAAGCTGGTATCCGGTGGTCCAGTCGCTGACCACCTTCCGCTTCGGCAATCAGCCCAATCCCATCGACATCGCCCAGGTGGCGGGGCCGGGCTATCTCCGCAACATCGACCCCAACCACCTGGATCGCACGGTGCAGGTCGACTTTCCCCTGACGCCCCTGGTCCCCTTCAGCGGCGGCACGGTCCAGGTCGAGGCGGGGCTGGTCGCCATGCAGGGCAGCGATACGCTGCGCCGCTTCCTCGATGTGATGGGCAACTTCGCGGGCCTGCTCGCCGTGCCCCAACTCTCCACCGCCCTGACGCTCGCCAATGCTGTGACCAAGGGCGTGGAACAACTCCTCGGCGCGTCCGACCGCCAGATGGTGTTGGGCTTCCAGCGCACCTACGAGAGCGCGGGCGGCGGCGGCGACAATGCGCTGCGGGCGGGCCACGCCGCCATCTTCCGCGCCCCTGGTGGAACCTATCCGCCCGATAGGCTGTGGGTCAAGGACAGTCGCCTGCTGTATGGCTCGGACGTGGCAACGGCCACGCCCATTACCGGCGTCGACTACATGCTGTTGCGTATCGAGACCCGCAAGCACCGCGACGATTGGGACGCCCTGACTGCCATCCAGGAGCCGTTCAGCCGGGCCATCAACGCCCTGTCGCAACTCGACTCGAGCGGCAACGTAGACGTCGCCAACGCCGACGCCTACATCCGCACCGCTGTCGTCGCCGCCCTCAACTCGCCCGACCTTGCCGCCCGCGACCGCACCCAGGTCGCCCGCGCCATCCGCGACCGCTATGCGGAGTACAAGACTGCCGTCGTGGGCGAGCGTGGTCTCGAAGCCCCAACCCCACCCACCATTGGCGACGTAGCGCGCTACGCCCAGGGCTTGCCAGCCACCCCTGTGACCGTCGGCCAGTTGTTCCCCGACTGAGACCCACGACTGAAAGTCGCGGGCTAACATGGCAAGCCTGCCTCGGCAGGTCAGGCAGGATAGGCGACCGCCGGATGACCTTCGGCGGGGAGGGACCCACGATGGATACGTCATCGGCTCCGCTCTACCATGTGCTGCTCATCGGCATTGACGCCTACCCGCCGCGCTACAGCAGCCTCTCCGGCTGCGTCAACGACATCGACGCCATCGAGGCCCTGCTGCTAGACCCGCCGGGCGTGGGCGTGCCGCCCGAACGTATCCGGGTGCGGCGGCTGGCCGCGCCGCGCCCCAACCGCACCTCGGCCACCCGCCTCCAGGCCGAGACGCTACCGCCAAGCCGCGACAACCTGGTCCAGGCGCTGAAAGACCTGGCGGGGCCGCAGGTCCGCCCCGACGACCGAATCCTTATCTACTACTCCGGTCACGGTGACGAGAAACTCTTCCAGGGCAGCAGCGTCTACCACGAGTCTCTAGTTCCCCACGATGGTGTCGATATCCAACGCCTTTACGACATGGAAATCAACGCCCTCATCAACGCTATCGCGGCCCGAACCGACGACCTGACTATCGTTCTGGATTGCTGCCACTCGGCGGGAGCGAGCAAGGACCTGACCGACATCGAACCCCAGGGGGCGGATCGCTTTCTCGGCGGCGACGGCGCGCCCGATGCACCCCCCAACGTGGCTGCCCTGGGCCTGTCCGACGCTGGCGCCGCCGGAATGCTCCACGACCTGGACCCCAAGTACGTCGTCCTCGCCGCCTGCCAGCCCTACGAGAAGGCGGGCGAGGGCGTCGTCCCCGGCGAGGTGCAGGCCCACGGCCTTTTCACGTCGAGCCTGGTAGGCCTGTTGCGCGGGCGCGACGTGGCCGAGCGCAGCGCCTTGCGCTGGGCAGACATCTGGCCCGACTTGCTCGATGGGGTCACGCGGCGCGCCTCGCAATTGGGACGTCGCCCGCAACATCCGACTCTGATCGGCCGGAGTGAGCGCCACATCTTCGGCGGTCGGTGGGAGGAGCAGGACCCCGGCTACAGGGTGTCGCTGAGTGTCAATGGCGTGTACACGATTGGCGCAGGCACACTCATGGGCATCACCCACGGCGCGGAGATTGCCATCTACGGCCCGACCCCGGCGCGCTTTCCGCCGGTCGGCACGCCGGAAGACCGGCCCATCGGGCGGCTGCGCGTGGTGGCGGCAGAGCGCTCCCGCGCCACGGCCGCCCCGCTCGCGATGCCCTTCCAGGTTCCACCCGGCGCGCGCGCCCGCCTGGTTCGCGCTGGCGAGGGCGAACGCCTCAAGGTGCGCCTGGTGGCCCAAGAGCACGACCTGAGCCGCTTCCTGAGCGAGTCGCCCCTGCTCGAGATACTGGCCGAGAACGATCCCGACGCCGAGGTAGAAGTGGTCATGGAGGCGGGTGGCGCGTGGCGCATCGGCAACGACGTCCGGTCGCGGCTGGCGGTGGTGCCGGTCGGCGAGGTCGCGGCGCTGCGCGGCGGCCTCGAAGCCTACTACCAGTACAATGCGGCGCTGCGCCTGGCGCGTACCTGCAATGACCCTCAGTTGGCCGGGGCTTTGTCGCTACGGCTGCTCGACTGCAATGACGCCAACGCGCTGGCCGCTCTCACTGACGCCCAGCTCGCCGACCCGCCCCTGGCCGAAGTCCAGCGCGACCCGGATGCGGTCTACGCCGTCCCGTCGGGTGCGCGCTTCTGCGTCAGGGCCATCAACACGTCAACGGTCACCCTGCATGTGACCGTACTGAATTGCAGTGTCGGCGGGCTGGTCGAGATGCTGGGGACCACCAGTCTACGCCCAGGCGTGTCGGACGTGTTATGGCAGGCCGGTCAATTCCGCCGTGGTTTTCGCGCCAACCCCGACCGCCTGCCGGGCGTTCCCAGAGCCGTGCCCGCCGCCGATAGTGTCGTGGATCGCCTCATTGCCATCGGCACGACGCGCCCCGACGTGGACCTGAACTATCTGAAGGTCGGCAAGACCATCCAACAGGTCGTCGATGAGCTTCTCGACGGCCGAGGTGTCCTCGATGAGCCGCCGGAGGTCGCGGGGGGGCCATCGGAGCTGTGGACGGCCACCGTCGCACCGCTTCGCATTCGGCGCGCAGGGGGTGGCTGAGTGACTATGAAGCCTGCCACCTACGCGGGGATGACGAACCAGGACGTCATCAATGCCTTCTTTGCCGTCGATGACACCCTGCTCCCCCGCGCCTTCGCGGACTGGGTAAATGAGCTGGTTGGCGCGGGTGGCGAGCGACGCGCGCAGCCCTACAGCGGGCCGCGGCTGGAGGACGTACTGGGCGCGGATGGGGCGCGCATCGTGGCGGCCTGGCGGCCAACCAGGTTGGCAGGTCGGGGCGCGTGGATCAAGACCCTCGACGGGCTGCCCACCAGCGGGGCGGGCGCACCCCTCGTCGACACTGTGATCGCCGACGCGCAGACGGCGCGGTTGTCATTTCTCGTCGTCAAGCTGGGCCACGAGACCGATGTCGTCAACGACCCGTCCACCCTGCGCGAACTGGGCGTCCGTCTGCGCCGCGACCTCCAGGCCCCCCTGTGGGGCTATCACTTCGTCAACGGCTCGCGGGCCGACGATGGTCCCGACTCGGTCGACCGCCAGGCCGCCCGCGCTGCCGAGTGGATCTACGCCTCAGGCGTGCAGGGGCTGGCCGTGTGGGCCAGCGACCTGGAGGACGGCGGCTGGGATGAGGCCTGGGCGCCAGGGGCCGCCGTGCGCGAGGGACGCGCCCGCGCCTACCTGAAGGCGTTACGCGCCGCGCTGGGCGAGCGCTTCCCGCTGGCCCTGTGTGCGCCTGCCGTGGCTGGCCGCCACGCTGGTATTCCCTATGCCGCCTTCCTGGAAGGCATGGCCTATGGTTTGCCGCGCGTCTACGGTTACGACCTCAGCCCTGCCGACGAACTGGCCGCCGCTCAGGCCTGGCCTGCCATCCCGCCCCTGCCTATGCTGCCCGTCCTGCGCGCCTTTGGCGGCACGGATTTCGACGCTAGCGACCTGGCCTCCGTCGTGGCGGCCGCCGAGGCGGGCAGCGAGCGGGGGTATAGCTTCTTCGAGTGGCGACTGGCGGCCGATGATGGCCTGTGGCCCGCCCTTGTCGGTCGGCTACCGGGGGTGGTCTACCGCGACGGGGCCTACCTCTATCTGGACGGCCAGACCTTCAACTTCATCGGCGTCAACCTGCGCGAGCTGGTCCACTACGGCAACCACGACATCGGGCTGCTTCAGTTGACGAAAGAGAAGCATATCGGTGAGCAGCTCGACGCTGCGCGACAGTTGGGCGGCCAGGTGGCGCGCGTCTTCCTGTTCCACGCCAGCTACGACCCCACGCGGCCATCCGCCCTGGCCGAGGCGGAGCATTTCCTGGCTGCCCACGGCACGCCGCCAGAGGCGCAGCCGGCCGACCCGGCTGAGCGGCTCCTGGCCTCCCTCATCGCCCGCCTTGAGAATGTGCTGATTATTGCCTGCGGCCCCCGCGACGCGCTGCGCCCCGACCCTGTCCGCCTCCTGGTGGCCTTCACCGATTTCAACGACTCGTCTGGCTTCTTCCCCGTCGACGACCGCCCCTACTTCCGGGGCGGCTATCTCCACGATCCCGCCTGGTACGATGGAGGCTGGCGCGAGCACTACTGGCCCCTGGTGGCGCGCGTCGTGCGCCACTTCCAGGGCGACCCGCGTATCTTCGCCTGGGAGATCGGCAACGAGTTGAAGCTGCCCGACGACCCCGCCCTCTTCACCCGCTTCACCCACACCGTCGCCCAGCGCATCAAACAACTCGACCCCTTCCATCTGGTAGGGCCGGGCATCATCAGCACCCCCCACTGCGCCTTTAGCGAGGACCAGGCGGCGACCTTCTACGCCCATCCAGCCCTCGACTTCGCCACCCTGCATCTGGCGGGCGACGACTTCCCACCTGTGGCAGGACCCGCCGAGCCTGACGTAGACGCTGTCGAGGCACGGCGGCGGCTCTACATCCAGCGCGACGGGGGCATCGCCCAGTCGGTGGGCAAGCCCCTCGTCATCGAGGAGGCAGGCTATCGCGAGCAGCGCGAGGCGAACCTGCTCTCCCTGTTGCGCTATGCCGTCGGTCTGGGCGCGGTGGGCTTCATGCCGTGGGGCTTCTCGGCGGTGGGCGACCTGGACATTCGAGTGGGTGACCAGATGTGGGGCCTGGACAACTTCAACCCGCACGAAGGCGCGCGCTTCCAGGCCATCGCCGCCGGGTTCCGAGCCTTCGCCAGCAGCGGCTTCGCAACACGTTCTGTGTAACTTAGAGAAGGACGCCGACGCATGATCACGGTCCAGCCGGGGGACACCCTGGCGCGCCTTGCCTTCGAGAACGACACGACAGTCGATGACCTCGTGGCGGCTAACGTTGACCGCTACCCCTCGCTGCGCGACCAGCCTGACGCGCTCGAAGTGGGCTGGCTGCTGAGCCTTCCGGCTGAGTTCAGCCCGGGCGCCTCTGGCGCGGCGCGGCCCCCCTATACAGGGCTGCGCTTCGGCCTCGAAGAGGAAGCGCGCGGCGGCCAGGTAGGCGATGGTGTCATCCAGAGCCTCCAACGCGACCTGCGCGCGTTGGGCTACTACGGGTCGCGGCTGAGCCTGGCAGGCCGCTTCGGCCCCAACACCCTGGGCGGTGTGCTGGCCCTGAAGTACGATCTGATTCACACCTACGGCGCGCCGCCCGATGAGATCGGCTATCCGGCCGACGACCCCGTCACCGCCGATGAGATGTATGCCGCGTCTGGCATCAACGCCGCGTTCGAGCTGCACCTGCGTGCGATGCTAGAGGGACAGACGACCAACGGTGTGCTACCCTGGCTGCTGCCAACACGCGACGACGTGGCGGACGCTGACCAACTGGTGTATGAGCTGGTAATGGCGGAGTATCAGGCAGGGGTTGCAGAAGGGCGGCCCTTCCCGCATCAGCTATTCACGGCCATCCTGGGCAAGGAGAGCGGGGGCGAGCACTTCGACGCGGCGGGGAACGTGAAATACGGCGTGGATTGGGTGGGCGCGCGGGCGGGCGGCGAGCCGACCTACGCCGACATTGTGGAGTTCAACCCCGACAACGAGTCGGCCCCCTGGATCAAGTCACGTGGCTGGGGGCTGACTCAGTACACCCCTTATCTCCAGCACGACCTGCCGCGCCCCATGCCCGACTACATCCTGTCGGTGCAGGGGAACCTGCGCACGGCCATCGACCTCTTCCGCACCAAGTTTACCTATGGGCTGCAAAACCCGTGCAACTTTCCGGCGCGGGAGACGCCGTCCTACCACTGCGGCGAGTGCCTGAGTGGCTGGGACCCCGAGAGCTACACTCGCCAGGAGGAGTTGCCTTGCTCGTGGCTGCTGGCGGTGTGGGCCTACAACGGCCTGACCGACGCCAGCTTCCAGTACATGACCCGCGTGGTGCGCGCCATCCAGACCGCCGACCGTTCTCTGGCAGGCGGTCGGCGCCCCGCGCCGGCGCGGCCCAAGCCGTGGCTCGCCCCTGACTTTAGCCGCCGTCGGCGTTGAACGTCAGGCGATGCTCGCCAGGTAATCGTCCACGGCCTGCATCGCCGCCGGGTCGGTCTCGAAGGCGCGCACGGCCTCTACCAATTGCTGGATGCCGCCATCGTGTAGATTACACGCTTGCAGCAGGTTGTAGACATCCACGAGTTGGTTCGGTCCCGGCGAGTAGCCTATCGTGATTTGCGGGTCTAGCATGCTCAGGATGGCGTCGCGGGTGGCCGCGCTCTTGAAAGCCTGGCCCGCCAGCAGTCGGGTGCGGAGGCCGAGGAGCTGAGGGGCAATGAGACGACGCGGCTGGCTGGCCGCTGACGTTGCGGCCGGCGCGGCGGGGGTGGCCGGCGCAGTCGGCTCCGCTGTCGTCGGCGAGGGCGGGGCGGAAGACCCTGGCGGGGCGGGCGGACCCGATGCACCGGCGGCCTGGCCAGGGGCCAGGGGCCGCGCCTTCTGGACGGCGGCCGCCAGCTCATCGAAGCGCGAGTAACGCTGGAAGTAGAGAACCGTCTCGCGCGCCCTGGCGGGCAGGGTATCGCCGGAGATGTTCTCGTAGTTTACCCCCAGGTCGAACAGCAGGTCGTTCAGTTCGCTCAGCGAGAAAGACTTAACGAGGATGTCCCGCAGTTCCGATCCAGTCATGGGGAGACCGTCCGTGGTGGGAGGAAGAGTCGCCTCAGCGACGCTGAAGCCAATGCTGGCGCTTTCCGTCTTGCGGTCGCGATACCAGAGGCGAATCGGGACCTGGTGCGTTCTGTTCTGGGCGCGTAGCTCGCCGAAGCGCGCATCGATCTCGTCGGCCAGCTGCCCCATATCCGGCGGCCAGTCTGTCTGGTGGCCCAACGCCTCTAGCAGCACGCTGGAGAACAGGCCCGCCTGCTCACGGGAGACATTAAGCGCCACCTCGCCGCGACTGGCCGCGAACAGGGCGAACTGCTCGCGCCCGCTGGTATGGGGCCGCTTCGGCAGCGCGTCCCCCGGCATCAGCTGGTCCTGAGTGGGTGTCACGGTACTGGCGCAGGCGTCCACAAAGAAGATCTGCGTCGGAAAGCCGGTATAGTAGTCGGAAGCCAGGGACAGCAGGAGCGCGTTGAAGTCCAGGTTCGCCAGGTAGTTGGGGTGGGCATCGGCGTAGAACAGCCGCCGTTCGCCCTCCTCGCTGTAGTAGCCGTGGCCGCTCCAGAAGACGTACAGCCGTTCGCCGGTCACTTTAGGTAGAGCGCGGGTGAGGGCGTCGGCGATATTCTGGCGGGTTGGGCGAACGACCGGCGCGTTGTTCCAGGTCTGGAAGTCGGCCTTATCAGGCCGCGCCAGGGGCGCGACAAGTACCCGGACGTTCTCGGCGGGTACGCCCTGGCCGACGAGCCAGCGAGCGAAGCCGAAGGCATCGTTGGCGGGGCCGTTCAGGTCCCAGGCCGGTCCGGCATCGTAGCTCTCAATGCCGATCACCAGGGCATGTGTTTGCTCGGGCGCACCCGCGCCGCTAGCCGAGGCGGTGGCTTCATCCAGTACGCTCATGACCCCATCCTATCGCAGGTCACGTATGGCACACAGACACTCTACCACAGTTTGACGCTGCTGACCAGACCATACGCAAGGGAGGGAAGATATGCCCAAGCAGCCTCTGCGTGACATCGTCATTGTACTACCCGGAATCACGGGCAGCGTCTTGCAGAAGGACGGGCGGGATGTATGGGCGCCGTCGGCCCAGGCCGCGCTGGGCGCGCTCAGGACCTGGGGAGCCGCGCTGCAGAGCTTTCGGCTGACGGCGGACGACCCCGAGGCGGAGGACCTGGGCGACGGGATTCGCGCCACGCGCCTGGTCCCTGACGTCCACCTTATACCCGGCCTGGTCAAAATCGACGGCTACTCGCAAACGCTGCGCCTGGTTGAGGATAACTTCGAGGTGACGCGCGGCAGTATCGACGACGATGGGCCAGCCAACCTGTTCGAGTTTCCCTATGACTGGCGACGCGACAACCGTTTCACAGCGCGCCAGCTCAAGCGACTCGTCGACCGACGCCTGCCCCAGTGGCGGGAGGCCTCCGGCGCGTCCGACGCGCGCGTCATTCTCATCGGGCATAGCATGGGCGGCCTGGTATCGCGCTACTATCTTGAGGTCCTCGAAGGCTGGCGCGACTGCCGCGCCCTGATTACCTTCGGTACGCCCTTCCGTGGTTCTCCCAACGCTATCAACTATCTGGCTAACGGTTACAAGCAGTTGTTCCTCGACCTGACGGACGTGATGCGCTCTTTCACGGCTGTCTACCAGCTACTGCCCATCTACAAGTCGGTAGAAATCAATGGAGCCTTTCACCGCGTCGCCGAGACCGACGGTATTCCGGGCATCGACCGGGCGCGAGCCGCCCAGGCTCTGGCATTCCACCGCGAGATTGAGGCCGCCGTGGCTGAGCACCGCAAGAGCCTGGACTATCTGGAGCAGGGCTACCGCATCTTGCCGGTGGTGGGCACGCGACAACCGACCTTCCAGTCGGCGCAGGTCGCACATGGGCGCGTGACGGTGGGTGAGGCGTTGCCGGCCGGCATCGATGCGCGCCTGGGCGATGGCGATGGCACGGTTCCCATGCTATCCGCCATTCCCATCGAGCTGTCTCAGGCCTACCAGGACACCTTTATCCCAGAGCGCCACGGCTCCCTCCAACGCAACCCAGAGGTCCTGCAGGACCTACGCGACCGGCTGATGCGGATGCAGATTGTTGGGCTGGAGGGGATTCGCGACATCGCCGACGTGCCTGGCGCGCTGCCGAGTCCTCGGGCCGCCGAGCGGCCTGCCCTGGCCTTGCACCTGGATGATGCCTACGTGCAGGGTGAACCGGTCGCGATTGCGGCTACGGTGGTCAACGCCCAGGCCCCTATCCCGGCGCTAGAGGCGCATGTCGAGAACCTGACCGGCCAGGGCGCACCCAGCGTGCATGCCTTCCGCAACGAAGGCGCTCGCTGGAGCCTGGCGCTAGAGGCCCTACCGCCCGGAACCTATCGCCTGTCGGTACAGCCTGCTGGCCGCGGCCCCGACCGGCCGAGCGCCGTTCATGATGTCTTTGAAGTGGTGGCGTAGCGGGAGAGAAGGGGGGGGGGGGGGGGGGGGGGGGTAGGACGCCACCG
>CAZJJF010000002.1:0-29669 GCA_964546245.1 uncultured Anaerolineales bacterium | reverse complement strand
CGTTTCTTGTTTTCTTTTAAGTGGGGGCTTAGGGGGAGAGCAGGTGGGGCTGCGGCTTGTGATGCCTCAGCCCGACCTTGTGCTGTCAGGAAGTATCGTCGTCATCCCGGGGCTGCAAGATAGGGCCAGGCTCTAGCGGGCCAGGCAGGACTGGGGGTTTCGTGAGCGCAACGCGGATGATCACGCCGTTCTGCTTGCCGGTGGGCGTCTCGTGGTCGATAGTGACGTTCCAGCCGTGGTTGAACGCATCGCGCAGGAGGTCCAGCATCCCAGCGTGAGTGAGCCGATTGGGGTCTTCACGCAGCTTGAATCCATACGACTTCGTGCCGGTCGTGCTGAGTTGGATCACTACCTCGACATCGAGCTGATCCGTTGGCGGCCCGAATTTCGTACCGACATCGTGAACGCGCAGGAAAGTCAGCTTTCCCTTCGACTGAAGCAGCGCCACTTCGTCCTCCTCAAGTCCTGACGACGCGCACGATCTGGGCCATCGTGCAGCTGGTGCGGATGAACTCGATCCTGACGGGCCGGTCGTTGTTGAAGGAGTCGCGTAGCAGATCGAGCATGCCCCGGTGGGCGCGGCCGTTCGCGTCAGCACGAAGCTTCGCGCCGAACGAGCGCCCCGGCTCGGTGTCGAGTTGGACCACAATCTCCACATCGAGGGCATCGCCCGGCGGTCCAAAGCCCGTCCCCACGTCATGTACCCGCAGGAACCGTACTCGACCTTGCGTCGCCGCGACACCGCCAGGCAACACGCCCCAGTCGGGCGGCAGCGGCCCGATGCGTAGCAGGCCTCGGTTCGACGTGGCAACGTAGAGCATACGCATGCAAGGGTCACTCTCGCGGTCGTAGGCGAGGTTGTTGGGCCGCGCACCCCCCGCCGACGACACCCACAGCGGCCGCCACGTCACCCCGTCGAGGCTGGCGAAGACACCGGCCGGGCCAGTAGCAAAGATGCGGCCCGCCTCGACGGCGTCGAAAGCCATGTCGCGTAGCAGTGTCTGGCTGGAACCGGCCTCCGACGTCAGGTCGACCGGGAATGCGCCGCTCTCGGTGAGAACGGCCCGCAGGTTGTTGTCCGCCTGCCACGAGCCGCCGCCATTATCCGAGCGAAAGACGTTGCTGCGGTCGAGAACGTACAACCGGTTTGGTCGATAGGGGTCAACGAAGAAGCGCCGCGCCTGCTGGGGGCCGGGCGCCGCGGCTGGCACGAGCCGCCGCCAGGCAGCGTCACCGCGCCGCCAGGTCCACAGCCCGGCGCTGACGCCCGGATCGCCGACGTACAGGACCGGGTCGGCGTGGCCGCCACTCGGTTGTACCACGTTGATGTCGGCCGAAGGCAAGTCCGGCCCCTGGCGAAACACCTTCACGCCAGGAGCCTCGTCGGTGGCGGTGGTCACCCAATCGTCGTGACTCGTGATGGAGCTCATCGCCGTGGTGCGCATCACTCGCGCCGCGCCGCCGTCCTTGACGATGGTAACGAAATCGCCGTCGGGGCGAGGCTCTTCGCCACGCAGAGTCAATACCAGGGGGCGGTAGCCGTCGTTGTAGTGGTTGCTGACGGTATTCCAGGGCGACTTGCCGTCGCTGGCCGGTGGCGGCCCCAGGATACGCTGCCTGGCGCTGGTGTCCCACGAGGCGTCGGGAATCTCGCCAGGCGCGGCGGCGTACAAGAACACCGACCGCTTCCCGTCGCGCGGAGCAAACACAATCAGCCGGTTCGGCTGGCGTGGGTCGGCGAAGGAGCAATCGTTGTCGCCGCCGCGATAATCCTGTGTCCGCCAGTTCGCACCGCCGTCGCGGCTGAAGAACCCATTGTTGTCGCCCATCTGAATGGTCAGCGCGGGGGGCTGACCGCGACGCGGCTGCACGGCCACATTCACCAGCCCCAGCGTCGACAGGTTCACCGCGAACGTCCAACTCGCCGCGCCGTCCGTGCTGGTCACCGCGCCGCCATCGTTCACCATCACGATGCGCCCCGCCGCCCGGCCCGTCCCCGACCAGCGGAAGTCAGGGGTGACGGCTACCCCGTGGGGATCGACGTGCACGTCGCCGCCGTCGATGCGCTTCCAGCTAGAGACGCTAGCTGGCTCGCCCTGACATACGTGAACCGTGCGCCGGTCGGAAAAGAGCAACTGGAACGGCCCGCCCGGCGGCCGATGGGCAAGCACGTAGTCGGTGCCGCTGGCCGTGGTGCCCGGCGCGCCCACCGGCGGCGCTGGCAAGGATGCCCAGGTAGCCGCGCCGCTGGCGGGGAACGTCGCGCGCAGGAACTCACCCGCGTTGCGCGACACGTACACAATCGATGGGTTGTCTGGGTGAACGCACAACGTCTGGACACAGCTGCCGAGGCCGTCGGCCGGCGAGCCGAGGGCAAGGTCAAAGGGGTCAACGGTCCACGTCGCGCCCAGGTCGGTGGAGCGCAGCAGGCGCGCGCCAGCCGCATAGAGGATAGGTCCGCCGGTCGGTCCTCGACCCAGGGCCACGTACCAGTAGGGGCCCGGCGCGGGTGGCACGCGATTGGTCCACGTAGCTCCGCTATCGATGCTGACGGCCACCGCATCCTGGCTCCCGGCGATGGCGAAGACTGGGCTGATCTGGTCAAACACTACTCCGCCGACGGTGGCGAAGACGCCATTCGCTCGCTGGAACTGGTGAACCAAAGCCCATGTTCGCGCGCCGTCGGTCGAGCGATAGATGCCGTTCTTGGCGGGGACGCGGCTGTCACGGCCGGTGGTGGCAAGTACCACGTCGGAGTTGCGGGGGGAGATGGCCAGCCCATACACGGCGGGGGCGAGGATGGCGCCGCTGACGGCGGCTCCTGAGGACGGCTGGGGGCGCTCCGGGTGGGTCCAGGTAACTCCGCCATCGTCGGAACGCCAGACGCTCGAGTGGCCGCCGAGGTAGGCCCGCGCCCCGTCAGCAGCCAGGGCAACGCACAGCGCCTTGCCCGAGACAGACTGGTGGAACTTATCAATCGTGATCTGGGTGTGGGACCGGCGCGGGCTGACGTCGACGACGGCCATCAGACCCTCCTCTCAGACCTCGATTCGGCCGACCACAGTGACGGGTTCGGCAGCGTCGACCGTGACCGTCCGCTCTCCTCGCTGCCCTCCCCTGTCCACTACCAGGCGGTACACGCCGGGAGCCAGTTTGAGCCGACCGGCCGACTCAAACGCGAACGCGCCGTCGGCATCGGCGCGCGTCTCGGCGAGCGCCTGCCCGGCCGACTCGAGGTGCACCGTCGCCCCGACAGCCGGCGCATCCGCGTCTGTGTCCCACACGACACCTCGAATACCCTCGGCATACTCTACGGGATTCGACACGACACCCTCCCGCGAGTCAGGGCGATGCGCCCACCCGACGACAGTTGACCGAAGAGGCGACCACAACGCCATCTCGGTGGACGAGGGCGGCGCGGCCTCCGCTCGGCTATGATTTCATTGATGCCTGGCTGGATGAAGGCCCATTATGCGCCAGGCGGCGGCGGTTGTCAAACTCGCCGGCCGGAATGATGCGTCCTCGCGCCATACACCCTTTTTACACCCCTTTGGGTCTTTGGCGCCAGGCCTACCTCTGGTATAGTATTTGACACTTACCCACAAGTCGGGCGGAGTGCGAAACCAGGGCTAGCCCTTACTTCGCAGCAAGCGCCGACATCCATAAGCATCGTCCTGTGCCCTACATATCTCCAGTTCTGCCTGGGCCTGTCGTCACGACTGTCGGCTCAGGCTTTTTGCCTATCATCATGATGGCATCGCCTGAAGCAAGCCGCGTGCCACGGGCAGCAACCCGGCCGCGATTCTCACATCGACATTGACAGGGATAGGAGGCACAGACATGGAAGGATTACTGGCGGTGGTGATCGGCGCGACGGCCCTGGCTCTGTCGCCTCTCGTGCCGGTGTTGCGGCCCGTGGCGAAGACCGCTGTGAAAGGCGGCCTCGCCGTCTCGGCCGGCGCCAGGGCTGCCGCCGCAGCGGCGAGTCAGCAACTGGATAAGGCGCGTTCTCGATCCAAGCCAGCTGAAGAGGCAGTCGCGGCCGAGGACGTACAAGCTGAGTCGCCGACCGAAGAGGCTGCGACGGCGACCGAGGCCGTTGAGGCGGCGGCGAGCGAAGCCCCCACCGAGGACACGCCAGCGATGGGTGACAAGCCGGCGCCGGGGCTGATTGACGTGGACGGGATTGGCCCCAAGACGGTCGAGCTACTGACGGCGGCCGGGGTTACCAGCCTGGAGCAACTGGCGGCGATGGATGAAGCGCAACTTCACGATATCCTGGCCCAGGCCGGGCCACGCTATCGCATCCTGAATCCCAGCACCTGGCCTGACCAGGCGCGCCGACTGTTGGAGTCTGGTTCTTAGGTGAAGGAGGTGGAGAGGTGCAAGACATCCTCATTGCGGTTCTGGTGCTGGGCATTCTAGCCATGCTGCCCTTTGTGCCCGCCACGAGACCCATCGCTAAGAAGGTCATCATGGTCGGTCTGGCGGCCGTGGCGGCAGTCGCAACGGCGACGGCGGTTGCAGGCGAGCAATGGAAGGACCTGGCTGCCGAGGCGCAAGCCGACCGCGAGGCTGAGGCAGAAGCGAAGCTGCTTGCTACCGAACCCGAGACGATCACGATTTCCATCGAATAGCAGCGGGCGTGAAGCCACGCCGCGGCGGCTCGTTCGACGAATGTTGCTCTTGCCCGGCCACCTTGAAACCATGAAGGAGACACAGACATGGAAACTATCGCTGCAGCTGTTATTGGACTAGGCGTCGTCGCCCTGTCCCCGTTTGTGCCTGGTCTGCGCCAGGTCGCCAAGAAGACTGTCGTGCTGGGCATGGCCGCTGCCTCCTCGACCGCTGCGCTGGCGGCGACGGCGGGTGAGCAGTGGAAGGACCTGATCGACGAAGCGAAGGCGGAGCGAGAGGCTGATGAGGCGAAGGCGGCGGCCACCACCGAGCCTGAGACGATCACGATTTCAGCCTCATAGGATAGTGGGGCAACCCAGCCACGTGAAGCTACCGAGCGCGATGGGAGGCAGAAAAGCATGAAGGCCACCTGTCAGGTGACACACCTCAGCCCAGGGCGGATTCGCCTGCACCTGGCTGACACAGCGACGCAGCCGGAAGTCTTCCATCGCCTCGTCCAGTTCGTGCTGAGTCTGCCGGAAGTGACGCGGGTCGAGCTTGAGCCGACCAGTGCGAGCGTGACTATCCTTCACGCTCGCAATCCCCACGCCCGCGACGCTATCCTGCAGGCTCTGCGCGGAACCGCAGTTCAGGGGAATGGACCGGGGGCCAAGAGTCCGCCCGCGACGCCTGCCCTCCCTGAGACACCACCTCAGCAGCGTGCGCCTACCGATGCGCCACCGCCCGCAGCGCCGGTTCTCGTCGCGTCGGCAACTCAGGCGGGTGTCTCGGAGCTTCCCGTTCCACCTGCGGCGACGGCTCTCCACCCCGCCCAATCCCCGTATGCCAACGGCGAAGTCGTCCACGCCATGCGGGGGCGGCTGCGCATGCGCATCCCGGTTCTGCAAACGAATGGCTTCCTGGCGGGTGTCCTGGCCCACCATATCGGTCAGCAACCGGGCGTTCGCGATGTCCGCGTCAGCCGCCTATCCAGTGGCATCGCCATCGCCTATGATGCGGCGGCGACCGACGCCAGGTCCCTGGCTGCGCTGGTGGGGACCTACCAGCCCGACGCGGCAGCCGTCGCCAACTGGAAGGCCAGCCAGATCGCCCGCCGGCCGGGCCAGCGGCAGCAGAACGTCATGTACCAGATCAGTCTGGCGCTGGCTCTGGTGGCCCTGGCGCTCAACTACCTGGGCGCGCCAGGCGTCCTCGTCTTCGCCTTCCTGCTAGCCGGCATGTGGCCGATTTTCCGGCGTGCGTTCCAGACGCTCGCCGTGCGGCGTCAGCTTTCGCTCGAGCTTCTGGCAGTCATGGTCATGCTGTTTCTCTGGGTCACCGGCCGACTCTGGCCGGCGGTAGGGTTCGTGATGGCGCTTACCACGCTTGAGTGGTTTCGCTCAAGCCCGCACCGAAGCCTGGACACCGCGCTCGCCAGTGGGTTTGACCAGCTGAAGGCCTTCTCCTCAACTACCTGGAACGACCGGCCGGTCGCAGCTCCACGCAACGTCGTCTCGACCGCCAGTTCCAGGCCATCGTTCCCCCTTCAGGGCACAAACCCGCCGGGTTTACTCGCCGCCACTAACGCGGCGGCGTCAGGCAGCCTCAGCAGCAAGCCGCAGACACCCGTCTCGATTGCGCCTGAGGTCGATTCCCTCAGCCAGCGCTAGGCGCGCCAGCATCGCGCCGCACCGTCGGCGAGTTTCGCGCTCAAGCCGTTTCCACAAAGGCAATAGCGACCATGAGTAAATCAAACGGCGCAGCGCCACGCTCTTCTCCGACGGCCCTCACGAAGTCCGTCGCCGAGACGATCGTGTACTATGAAGTCGCTCACCAGATGAATGGCCGCCTCCGCCTGCGTGTGCCTCGCCTGGCCAGGGATGCCGGCTTCGCCCAACGGCTGCTGGAGTCAGTCCAGCTGCTGCCGATGATCGAGATGGCTCGCGTGAGTAGCCTGTCCTCATCGCTGGTTGTCACTTATCGCTCAGACGCGAGCCATATCGCGGGGAACGGCGCTCCCCCTACCGATAGCGCGACCATGCTCCAACTCGTTGTTGAGTGCGTGCGCAGTGCGGCAGGCGCTGAAGTTGTCCAGGAAATCGTCACCCCGCCGATGGTAAGTCACGCCCCGCCCACGGTGGATCCTCTCAGCCAACTCCTTGCCAGCCGCAGCCCCGCTGACGCACCTACCGCCGAAAGTCGCATCAACTACACGAAACGTATGAGTCTGCCGGTATTGGGGTTGGGCCTGAGCGCGGGTATCATGGCTGGTCTGGCTGTCCCGGCGGCGCTGGTTGGCGGCGCCATTCTGGCCGCCGCCATACCCACCTTCAAGCGCACGGCGCAGGGCATTCGCGACGAGAAGCGGCTAACCGTGGATTTCCTGGATACCTTGACCATCGTCTTGATGACGGCTCAGGGCAGCTTCCTCGCCCCTGCTTTTATCGTGGGTGTCATCGAAGGCTCAGAGATTGTCCGCGACTGGACGGCCCGGCGTAGCAAGCAGGCCAGCCTGGCCCTGCTCCTCGCCCAAGACCGGCAGGTGCTGGTCGAGCGGAATGGCGACGAGCTGTGGCTGTCCTGGGATCGGATTGAGCCGGGAGACGTCATCCATGTCTACGCCGGTGATCAAATCCCGGTCGACGGCGTCATCCAGACCGGGGGCGGATTGCTCGACCAGCGTTACCTGACTGGCGCTTCTGCACCCGTCGCCTGCCATGCGGGCGATGAAGTCCATGCCAGCGCGCTCGTCGTTGACGGTCATCTGCGTATCCTGGTGAAGGACACGGGCCACGACACGCGGGCCGCGGCTTCCCTCGCCCTGATGAATGCTGTCCCCGACACCGATACGCGGGTCAGCAACTACGCCCGCAAGGTGGGCAACTGGGCCGTCCCGCCGACGCTCGCCGCCAGCGCTGCTGTGTTCGCCACATCGGGCAGCGTAGCGCGCGCCACAGGCATTGTGAGCCTCGATCTTGGCACGGGGATGCGCGTTTCGGCGCCCATTGCCGTCGTCAGCGCGCAGAACTATGCGGCCAAGCGCGGGATTCTCATCCGTAGTGGCCGCGCGCTGGAGATGCTGTCCCAGGTGAACAACGTGGTCTTTGACAAGACTGGGACGTTGACGGCAGGACGGGTGAAGGTGGTCGAGGTGCGCGCCTTGCGCCCCGGCGCTGAACCGCGCACCGTGCTGCAACTGGCCGCCTCGGCTGAGCACGCGCTCAACCATCCCCTCGCCAGGGCCATCGCCCACTATGCGGAGGAGCAGGCTCTCAAGTTGCAGCCTACGACCACGTGGGACTATCTGCCCGGTCTGGGCATCGCGGCAGAGATCGACGGGCAGACGATTCATGTGGGTAGCCGTCGATGGGTGGAACAAGTCGGCATTGATATGGATGCTGCTTTTGACTCTCACGAGGATGCGGCTTCGGCGGCCACCACCCACGTCTACGTCGCCCGCGATGGCGACCTGTTGGGAGTTATCCGCTGCAGCGACGCACTGCGGCCCGAAAGTGCGGAGGTAGTCGCTACCCTGCGCAACATGAGGGTCGCCTCCTTCATGCTGAGTGGTGACAGCGAGCCGGTAGCGCTCGCGACAGCCGCGAGCCTGGGCATCTCCCCTCGCCGCGTCAGCGCGGAAGCCCTACCCCAGCAGAAGCTGGAGCGGGTGCAGGAGCTTCAGGCGCTGGGCCGCAAGGTAGCCGTGGTAGGCGACGGTATCAATGATGCCGCGGCGATGGCCCATGCGGATGTATCGATCGCCCTCCGCAGCGCCACCGACCTGGCGCGTGAGACGGCCGATATCGTACTACTCAACGACGACCTGCGCGACCTGATCACCGCCATCGAGATTGCGCAACACGCGATGGGCATTATCGAGCAGAACCAGGCCATCGTCGTCGCGCCCAACATCGCGGGCATTGCCTATGGCATGCTGGCAATATTGAATCCCGTGGCCGGCGTGGTGATCAACAATGGCTCGGCCCTGGTCGCAGCCCTCAATAGTCTGCGCCCGCTGAGCGGACCAGGTGCGCCCACTACTCAGCCGGCGACCAAACGTGTGACAGCCAACCATCAGACCAATGTCGGGGTGATAGACGCATGACAACCTCTCCCAAGCTAGCCTTCTCTTTGGATGGCGACGGCTCTCTGACCTTGAGCGGTTGGAAGTTCTGGGCTCGCCCGCTGGCTAAGGGCAGCGAGACCGGCCAACCCGTCAGCGAGGCGACCGCCAAGCGCGCGCCCGGCGCGCTCACCTCAGGTGAGACAGGGGCCGCGCACCGCGTGGAGTTCAAGATCAAGCACTGGATCGATGGGCGTCTCCGTGTCGTGATTCCACGCCTCGCCCGCGACAAGGGCTATGGCGAACGGCTGGCATATCGTGTCACGCTGGCAGGCTTCGCCTCGCGGGTCCGAGTCACCCCCAAGTCGCGATCGTTGGTCGTCGAGTATGACGCTACCCGATACGATGAGCCTGATATCCTGGAGTTGGTTACGCTGTGCATCCAGGATGCCGACAGGCCGGACATGATGCTCGAATTGCCGCCGCCAGAAGCAGAGGAAGCCGAGTTCAAGATCAACTACGTGAAGCGCCTGGGCCTGCCCGCCGTTGCTATGGGTCTGACCCTGGGCACGTTCGTCGGCCTCGCCGTCCCACCTCTACTGGTAGGCGGAACGCTGCTGGCCGCCGCTGTGCCCTCCTTCATGCGCGCCTGGGCCGGCATTCGTGACGAGAAGAAGCTAAACGTCGACTTCCTCGACTCAACCGCCATCATCGCGCTCACGGCCACCAGTATCTTCTTCCCGCCAGCCCTCATGATCGGGCTTATCGAGTCGGGTGAAATCATCCGCGATATGACCGCCCGACGTACGGCGCGCGCCAACCTGGATCTTCTCGACGCGCTAGGCAAGACCGCGCGCCTCGAACGCGGCGGCGTGGAAGTCGAGGTTCCCCTGACCGAGGTGGTAGTCGGCGACATCGTAGTCGTCTACCCCGGCGATCAGATTCCCGTCGATGGTACAGTGCTGAGCGGCGTTGGCCTGGTGGACCAGCAGAAACTGACCGGCGAGTCCATACCCATCACGCGCGAAGAGGGGCAGGACGTTCTCGCCGCCACCCTGGTGGTGGACGGCACGCTGCGCATCGAGGCCAAGCGCACCGGCGAGAATACACGGGCTGGCGTTGTGGTGGCCCTCATGAAGGCGGCGCCGGTCCACGATACGCGCATGGAGGACTATGCGCGCAAGGTCGGCGATCGCATCGTTATCCCGACCCTCGCCCTCGGCGGAGCGGTGACCCTCGCCACCGGCAGCATCGTGGCGGGCATTGCCGTGATTACGTTGGACATCGGCACGGGTATCCGCGTATCTGTCCCGACCGCCATCCTCGCCTCGCTCACGTTCGCCGCCCGTAACGGCATCCTGATTCGCAGCGGTCGCGCCATCGAGCAACTGGCGATGGTGGACACCGTGGTCTTCGACAAGACGGGAACTCTGACCCAGGGCAAGGCGGGGGTGACGGCGATCTACACGCAGCACGACGGTATCCGCGCCGAAGAGGTGCTCCAGTTGGCGGCATCGGCCGAGGCGGGCCTGACGCATCCGGTCGCCGAGGCCATCACGCGGCACGCACGCGAGCAGGAGATGGCCCTCAAGGAGTGCGAGACGTGGGAGTTCCGGGTGGGCCAGGGCGTGGCCGCCACCATCGACGGGCGCGAAATCTACGTGGGCAGCCACCGTATGATGAAGAACCTGGGAGTCGATACCGACCACATCAACGCGACCTATCCTGAGATCGAGGCGAGCGCGGCTTCCCAGGTGTTTGTGGCCGAAGGCTCCGAGCTACTGGGTGTCATCCTGTACAAGGATCCGGCGCGCCCCGAGAGCGTCAGTGTGATTCAGGCTCTCCACGAACTGGGAATCACACCCTACATGTTGAGTGGCGACATACGCTCGGTGGCCAACGCCATCGCCGCAGAGCTGGGCATGAAGCCCGAAAACGTCTACGCCGAGGCCTTCCCCGAACGCAAGGTTGAGGTCGTCAAGGAATTGCAGGAGAGCGGCAAGACTATCGCGTTCGTCGGTGACGGCATTAACGACTCGGCGGCCCTGGCCCACGCCAGCGTCTCGGTGTCCTTCGCGGGCGCTACCGACATGGCCCGCGAGACGGCTGACATCGTTCTCATGGACGACGACCTGTCGAGCCTGATCCTGGCTATCCGCATCGCGAAGATGACCATGTCGGTCGTGCGGCAAAACGCCGGTATCGTCGTCGGCCCGAACCTTAGCGCAATGGTATGGGCGGCCCTCATCGGCCTGAACCCTGTGGCTGCCGTCGTCATCAACAACGGTTCTGCGATTGCGGCCGAGATGAACGGCTTCCGCCCGCTGCTGGGTCCGCCAGGCTGGGAGAAGCTCAGCGCCGAGCGAGCGGCTGCCCAGGCGGCCCGCGCGGGCCGCGAGGAGCCGTCCGCTCTGCTGCCGGCCAGGGTCGATAGCGCCGGGGACGCCGGCGAGACTGTGGCGGCCAGTGGTGCAGCGTCGCCCGAACCTGCTGTGAACAGCAACGGCAAGCCAGGTAACTATGGTTTCATCCAGCCCGCGCCTGGCACAGCCGCACCAAGCGCCGTCAATGGGTCCAACGGTCACCATCCGGAGCCTGACGATGCTGACGCCAGGCCGAGCGCCGGTAGTCTGGACGCCACCGCCTCGGCTAACGGCAGCGCGCCGCCACGCCGCCGCACGCAGCGGGCGAAGACAGCCAATGGCGCCAACGGCAGCAGCGACGCCAGGCCGACGCCGGACAGCGATGAGTCGGTCGGCCCCCAGCCTGTCGCTGCCAGGCGGAAGGGTCGTTCGGGGTGCGCCAATGGCCGCCACGCCACGCCACAGGAATCTAGCGGGTCCAGCGTTTCGGTAGTTCTTGAGCAAGAAGCCGGGTCGAGCGACGCGACGGATTGCTGGGCCGACGACGCCGTGGAGCTTGCGGCCGACTAAATCAAGGAGTAGCAACAGTGTGCAACTACAACTTCCGGCTGCCAGTCGATCCGGCTACCCTGTTCCAACTGTTCAGGCAACAGATCGTAGACCACGGCGGTATCGTGACGGGCGAACTGCCGAGCGTCTCGGTCTCGGTGCCAACGCAAGTCGGTCGCGTCGAGGGAAAGTGTCAGTTGGTGGACGACGCCCTTGTCAACATCCAGATCACGAAGAAGCCAGATCTCGTGACGTGCAACATGGTGCGGGATAACCTGGTTGCCTATCTCACTGAGGCCGTCAAGACCTACTCGCGGCAAGCGAAGGAGACCGCGTAACATGGGCGAACAAGGAGGCGTGGACATGAGCGACGTACAGGCATCCGCCGACCAGCCAGCCCCCGCGACGGGCGCGCCAGGCTCACAGCAGCGGCTCGAGAGCCTGACGAAGGTGGCGAGCGCGGTTCCCGGTCGAACGCGGCTGCGCCTCAACCCTGAGCTAAGGACGCCGGAGGCGGCGGCGAAAATCCAGGCACAGCTAGCCAGCCACGCGGACGTGGACGAGGTGACAGTCAACCACCGCACCGGCAGTGTCCTGATCACCCATGCCAAGCATCGCCAGGGCAAGGAGATCTTTCTCGACGCATGCAAGGAAGCCGAGTTGATAGGCGAGGCGGCCCTCGATCTTCCTGAGGACTCGCCCGCGGCCGGCAAGGGGGAAGTAGATGGGGGAGGCGGCGACCGCTTCGCGAAACTCGACCAGCAGATGGCGGACCTCGTCTACAAGGCTGACTACGCTGTGTGGAAGAAGACCGGGCTTCACTTTCGCGGGCAAATCCTCGCTGGAAGTATTGCCGGCCTCGGTGTCGCTCAGATCGCCATCTTCGGCATCTCGCTAGAGATGCTGCCAGGGCCGTTGCTGTTGTGGATTGCCTGGGATATTTACCACCGCGAGGCCCACGAACCGCCCTTCGAGAAGCGTTTCGCCGCTGAGCAGGAAGGCGCGCCGGACCCGCAAGCTGAGACCAGTACACCAGCGCCCACGTAGCGGCTACCCCGATGCGAACGTTGCTCGACAGGCGGATGCGGGCACTTGTATCACTCGTGCTCATGGTGGTCGTCCTGGCCCTCGCACGGCTCACGCTCGACTGGGATAGCGCGCTGCTCCTGGCGTGGGATGTGGGCGTATTCCTCTGGTTGACGCTGACGTTCGTGATGATGGCGCGAGCCAACGCCCAGCAGGCGTCGCTAAGCGCCCAACGCCTGGAGCCTGACACGCTCGGAGTGCTGATTGTCGTCGTCGCCGCGGCCGTTGTCGGCTACATCGGCTCAATCATCCTGGCGTCGCGATCCGAGGGGCGGACTGAGCTTGAGCAGGCCCTCCACTTCACCATAGGCCTCCTGGCCATCGTGGGGGGCTGGCTGCTGGTTCATACCCAGTTCGCTCTCTACTACGCCGAGATGTATTACGATGAGGCGCTCCCCGATAAACCGAGCAAGGCCGAGGCTGGCGAGGGGCTTGCGCCCTTCAGGCGAGGGTTGGAGTTCCCCAATTCCGAGGTAATCGACTACTGGGACTTCATCTACTTTGCCTATACGATCGCGATTTGCTATCAGACGTCCGACGTAACGGTCGCGACATCCTGGATGAGACGGGTGACTATTGTTCATGCCCTGATATCGTTCGTGTTCGTCACCGTGCTTATCGGGTTTGTGGTCAATGTGCTGAATGATGTTCTGTAGCAGCAGTTGCGTATAAGCAGATCGGGCAGTCCGAGGCTATGCTGCACCCGCAGCGCACCGACAGGTAACTGACATGCAGCCGTCGAACACAAGGGCGATTCTCATCTCCCTGGCGGGCAACGCCGTCATCAGTCTGGCAAAGTTCGTCGCCGCCGCCTTCACCGGCAGCGCAGCCATGCTGTCCGAGGCTGTTCATGCCCTGGCCGATACGACCCACGAGCTGTTGCTCCTGCTCGGCGTGCGACAAGCCGAGGCGCTGCCCGACGATCGCCACCCCTACGGCCAGGGCAAGGCCGTGTATTTCTGGGGGCTGATCGCCGTCATCGTGTTCGGGGTCGGTGGAATTGTCGCTATCAATAACGGCTGGCAACAGCTGCACCACCCTGAACCCGTCGAGTGGCCCATAGTGGCCTGTGCCATTCTGGTCATATCGATGGTGATCAACGGCGGGGCTTTGCGGGAGGCGCTTCTCCAATTCATCCACACGAAGGGCGAAGTGAACTTCACGACGGCCTTCCGCACGACCAAAGACCCCTCGATGCGAATCTTGATCCTGCAGAATGGCCTCGATATCGTGGCCGAAGTCCTGGCGCTAGCAGGCATCGTTCTGTTCCTCATCACCGGGAATGCCTACTTCGATGGCGCGGCGGGCGTGATCATTGGTGTCACCCTGGTAGCGGCGGCCGTGTGGCAGGCCACTCAGATTCAGGGCCTGCTCATCGGCTCTAGCGCCGACGAGCACGTCACCAGTGGCATCCGGAATCTGGTTCAATCCTATCGCGAGGTCAGCGAAGTCGAGGAAATCGCCACGCTGCATATGGGTCCCGATTGCATCGTGGTCAACATGCGGGTGCGGTTCGGCGAAGGTGTCGACCTGTCGGCCATTGATCTTGTCAGCCATCACCTGGAACGGGCGATTGAGCTGGCGTACCCGATCGTCAAGTACGTATACGTGAAGCGGGCGCGGCAGCCCGTCTGTGAGCCGCAGCTTCCACTGTTGAGCCGCATCTCGACGGTCGAGAAATCGACCCCATGATGACCACACTCCTGGTGGGTGTGTCCATCGTACAAGTGGTAAAACACGAGCAAACAAGGAGAGCACACATGGCTGTCGACGCCAGCGCCGTTGAAGCGCAATCATCAGGCAGCGAGACAATCACGAGCCTCACCCAGCCGGTAGCCAGGACTAGCCAGGCCGCCTATGGCAAGCTCGCGGGCGGTGTACAGTGGTACATCGAACAGTGGGAAGACCTGGTGCACGAGGCGCGAGCGGAGAGGACGCCGAGTGAAGAGGGCCTGACGGCCGACAGGCTGGTCGCCAGCCTGGCCGACGCCAGAATCGCCTGGGATATTCCTGGCCACCTGCGCCTGCGTCCCACGCCCCTCAAGGGACATGGCCGCCTGGCCGAGGAGACCGCGCAGATCCTGGGCAGTATCCCAGGGGTCAAGCAGGTGGACATCAGTTCCCTCACCGGCAGTGTTCGCATCGCCTATGATACTGCCACGTTCCCGTCACGCGAAGCCCTGCTGAGCGCACTCAAGCCGTCGGGAGGGGCATGATCGGGGTCGTAAAGCGGATACACCCCTCGCCCATCAAGCCAGGTGAGCCGCCGCCTCGTTACAGGCTGTCGGCGCCCTGACGACGGGGGATAGCGGGGCCCACGATCCTAAGGAGCGATCGATGGCACTTCAGGCATTCGTGTTTGGCGCGCTTGTCCAGTCCATGCTGGTGGTCGCGGGCCTTGTCGTCTACTGGTTCAACATCCCGACTCGCATTGTGGGCTGGCTGGCCGGTTATGGCGCGGGCGCGCTGATTGGCTCGATCTGCTTCACTCTCATCGAGCAGGCGGATACGCTGGGCAGCGCGGATATGGTGATCTGGATGGTCGCGGGCGCGTGTATCTTCATCGCGGGCGACATGATCATTGAGAAGCGTTTCGGCGAGTCAGCTGGGGCGTTAGGCATCGTGTTAGGTTCCCTGGTCGATGGTGTGCCCGAGTCGATCATCTTCGGCATCCAGCTGGCTGTCGGGGGCGCGTTCAGCCCGGCCTTCGTGACGGCGGTGCTCATATCCAACATCCCCCAATCCCTCGCGCCGTCGGCCGATCTGGCCAAGGCGGGCTGGTCCAAGTGGCGGGTGGCGCGCATGTGGCTGGTCGTTGTCCTCGCCTGCGGGGTGACATGCGCTCTTTTCTATCTGCTCGCCACCAACTTCGAAACACTCACGGGAGCGCGCGCCTCTGCCATCGCCGCCGGCGGCCTCCTGGCCATGATTACCAGTTCGTTCATCCCCTTTGCCGATGAGCGTGGCGGCATCTGGACGGGAATCTTCACCATCCTGGGTCTTGCCGGGGCTTTTCTCCAGACCTATTAGGCATCAGACAGCCGGTCAGCCTGCAGCCCGGTTACGGCATCGTTAGCGAGAGCGATTGAGGGGCCATGCCCAACGGGAGTGCGTGTCTTACTACACGGCACTCCCGTTGTCTGTGGGTAGCTCGGCGCGACCGCGTTACTCGGTCAGGGCAGCGAGAACCTTCTCGGCGTGACCCTCGGGCTTGACGTTCTCGAACACCTTGCGAATCTTGCCGTCAGGCCCGATGATGAAGGTGGTGCGCGCCGTACCCATATACTTCTTGCCATACATCGACTTCTCGACCCAGGTTCCGTACTTCTCGTGGATGTCCTTGCCTGTGTCGGCCAGAAGAATGAAGGGTAACTGATACTTGTGCTTGAATTTGCTCTGCGCGTTGACATCGTCGGTACTGACCCCTAGCACAACTGCATCCTGGGTCGAGAAGCGGGGAAAGCTGTCGCGGAAGGAGCAGGCCTCCTTCGTGCAACCAGGCGTATCAGCGCGGGGGTAGAAATAAAGAATCACGTTCTTGCCGCGCAGATCGGACAGCTTGAGGGGCTTGCCCTCGTCGGTCGTGACTTCAAAGTCGGGGGCGGTATCGCCGGGATGGAGCATGAGTATCCTCGCAATGGTCGAGATGGGGGCACATCCTCTAGAGTAATCTCCCCTGGGCATCTTACGCGCTGATTGACCCGTTTGTGACAGAGTCGAACCTGACATACCGCCCGCGCATACGTATAATATGGGTATGGCATAAGACGCGGGGCAGCGGGGTCGGTTCCCACCATCGGCTGCCCCGAAGCGGAACGGACTTCGCGTGCAATCCGACCAGGAACGAGACCTACTGGTGGCCTGCCAGGAGGGGGACATGAGCGCGTATGCGCGCCTCGTGTACCTCTACCAGGACATCGCCCTGCGAACCGCCTATCTGATGACCAACGACCGCCAGGCGGCGGAGGACATCGCCCAGAACGCCTTCCTCAATACCCTGCGCAGCATCCACCGCTTTGACACCGCGCGACCCTTTCGACCCTGGTTCCTGACAATCCTGACCAACGAGGCGCGCATGTTCCTGCGCGGGCAGCGGCGCACAGTCGCCGAAGAGCTGGACACCAGCCTGCCCGACGACGGCGCGCCCCTCCTTACCCGCGTCATCGAGGCCGACGAGCGCGCCCGCATTCGCGCCGCCCTGGCCAGGCTGGATGAGCCATACCGCACGGCAGCGGTGCTCTACTACTACAATGATCTATCCGTAGATGAGGTGGCTCAGGTTACATGCTGCCGCCCTGGCACGGTCAAGTCGCGCCTGTTCACAGCCCGCGCTCGCCTGCGTGATGCGCTGGCCCTGGGCGCGCTGCGGTCCTCGCCAGTGTCGGACAGCCGCGAAGAATGGATGGCGCTAGGTGACACATCTGGATGATCGACAATTGAGGGACAAGCTCGCCAAGGCGGGCAGCGATATGCCCCACGTCGATCTATGGCCGCATCTCCACAAGGAAGCGGCGGCCATCTCCGAAATCGCACAGCGGCGGCGGCGTGGCGCGGGCTTCTCCCCTTTCACGGCCACCCGCCTGTTAGCGCCGGCCTTTGCCCTGCTGCTGGTTCTTAGCGCGGGCCTGACGTCGTTGCAGGGGCATCAGCAGCGCATCACCGACGCGACGCCCACCCTGACCGCAACCCACGCCGATACCACCGCCGTCGAGGCATCGACGGAGCGTGCGGCGGTGTTTGCCCGCCGCATGGCTGTCGCCGATGCGCGCATGCGAGAGGTATCGGCCGGGCAGTATCCCACCTCGACCGGCGCGACCCCGGCCAGCGCCAGACTCACCGACCTGGATGCCGTCCGACTCGCCGCGCGAGAGCTGCGCCGCGAACTAGATTCGCGTGCCCCCTCCGCGCCGCCGCCTGTTCGCGTGCGGCCTGGACTACAAATGGAATAAGGCTCGATTTGGGAGTCAAAGGTGGGAGCGCGCTGATGCCGCCCCCACCTTTGACGTTGCAGCCCACCTAGACCCGCTCGATGATGGTAGCCGTCGCCATGCCGTGGCCGATGCACATGGTTTGCAGCCCGTAGCGACCACCACTGCTTTCCAGGCGGCTGAGCAGCGTCGTCATCAGGCGCGCACCGCTCGCCCCCAGTGGATGGCCGATGGCGATGGCGCCGCCCCAGGCGTTCACCGATGCCAGGTCCGCCGCCAGTTCCTTGAGCCAGGCCAACACCACCGACGCGAACGCCTCGTTGATCTCCACAGCGTCGATGTCCGCCAGGCGCAGCCCGACCCGCCCGAGGGCCTTGCGTGTGGCCGGAATCGGCCCCGCCAGCATCAGCACCGGGTCGTCGCCGACCGCCACCCGGCTGACCAGGCGTGCCCGTGGCCGCAGTCTGTGCCGCCGCAGCGCCTCCTCCGAGGCAAGCAGCACCGCGGCAGCCCCATCGCTGATCTGGCTGGCGTTGCCGGCCGTCACGACTCCGTCCGCCTCGAACGCCGGCCGCAGGCCAGACATCTTCGCTCGGTCGGGCTGCATGCGGATGCCTTCGTCGGTGTCCAGCCCATCGATGGGCACGATCTCCTGGCTGAAGCAGCCTTCACGGGTTGCCTGCGCGGCCAGGCTATGGCTGCGATAGGCATAGTCGTCCAACTCGTCGCGGGTCAGCCCCCACTTCCTCGTCATCAGTTCGGCCGAGATGCCCTGGTAGACCAGGTCGAAGGGCACGTCAGGCGTAAAGGGCGACGGCCAGTCGCTACCCATCGGCACGCGGCTCATCATCTCCACGCCCGCCCCCACCGCCAGGTCCATATCGCCGGCCGCGATGGCCTGGGCGGCGTGATGAATGGCCTGCTGCGAGCTGCCGCACATGCGATTGACGCTCACGGCGGGAACCTCAACCGGCCAGCCCGCCGACAGCACGGCCAGGCGACCGATGTTCGCCCCTTGTTCGCCGGTCTGGGTCACGCAGCCCATGACGACATCCTCGACCGCGTCAGGGTCAACACCGGCGCGATCCACCAGGGCGTTTAGCACGCGCCCCGCCAGAGTCTCCGGCCGCAGGTGGGCCAGCCCCCCGTCGGGCCGACCGCGCCCAACCGGTGTCCGTACCGCCTCCACAATGAACACGTCGCGCATTTTATGTCTCCTTTGTCCAGGCAGCGATGAGGTTTGCGACGTTCGTCTCCCCCTGGCGCGGCGGCGCACTCGTGGCGGCGGCGGCCAGGCCGTCGATTCGAATCGGCGTGCGCGCCGCGAGCGCCCCGCCTGACGTGCGCAGGAATACCTCACGCGCGGCGAACTGTGGCTCATCCACTACCTCGGCCAGGCGGCTCACCCGCGTCAGCGGCACATCCAGCGGCTCGGCCAGGCTCGCCCACTCGTCGGCAGGCCGCGCCGCCAGCGCCTCGGCCACCGCCGCCCGCAGCGCAGGCTGGCAGGCGGCCTCGAACTGGTCGGCGACCCACTCCGGATGCCCTATCAGTCCACAGAAGGCCGCCCAGAACTTCGGCTCCAGGCAGCCGACGGCCACGGAGCGGCCATCGCCCGCCGCGTATACATTGTAGCACGCCCAGCCGCCGCTGAGCAGATGCGCGCCCCGCCCCGCTGCCGCCCCTGTCGCCGCCCACTCCGCCCACGGCAGGCTGACCAGCGCAAAGACAGCCTCGGCCATGGCTATGTCCACCACGCCGCCGACACCCACGCGCTCACGCCGCAACAGCGCGGCCAGGATGCCCAGCGCCGCCGCATACGCCCCGCTCAGGTCGGCAGCCTGCGCGCCGGGGATGGTGGGCGGCCCGCCAGGCGCGCCATTACCGTCGAGGAGGCCTGCCACGCCGATGTAATTGATGTCGTGACCGGCCGCCAGGGCGCGGGGGCCATCCTGACCGTAGCCAGTGAGGGCGCAGTAGACAAGGCGCGGGTTGACCGCCAGCAAGGTCATCGCGTCCAGCCCCAGGCGCGCCATCACGCCGGGCCGGAAGCCCTCCACGACGACATCGGCGCGCGCCACGAGACGCAAGAAGTCGTCACGGCCCGCCGCGCTCTTGAGGTCCAGCGCGACCGAGCGCTTGCCTCGGTTGAGGGCAGCAAACATCGCCCCCAGCGGGCCATCGGGCGTGTCGAGAAACGGCGGCATGCTGCGGCCATAGTCGCCGGGGCCTGGATCCTCCACCTTGACCACGTCTGCGCCCAGGTCGGCCAGCATCAGGCTGCAGAAGCCGCCGGGCAGCAGGCGCGTCAGGTCCAGCACCCGCACGCCGTCGAGGGGATAGTGAGCGCGCATCGCCATGGTGAACCGTCCTGACTGAACAAAGTCCCCCTCCGCCACACTGGAAGAGGGGGGCTGAGGCTGGGGCACGGCCGCGCAGCCGGCCTATTTGTGGGGGTGGGCCAGCTCGCGCATGATGATGTTGCGCTGAATCTGCGACGTGCCTTCATAGATCTGATACACCTTCGCATCGCGCATCAGCTTCTCGACCGGATACTCCTTCATGTAGCCGTAGCCGCCGAAGACCTGCACGGCGTTGGTGGTCACGCGCATGCACATATCGGCCGCAAAGGCCTTAGCAAAGGCTGCCTGGGACGTGTTGCGCATATGGTTATCCACGCGCCACGCCGCCTGCCAACATAGCAGGCGGGCCGCCTCGACTTCCATCGCCGCGTCGGCCAGCATGTAGCCCACGCCCTGGTGTTGGATGATGGGGTGACCGAAGGTGTGGCGCTCCTTGGCATAGCCAACCGCCAGTTCCAGCGCGCGCCGCGCCACTCCTACTGCCGAGATGCCCACCGTGGGGCGGCTGTGGTCGAAGACACCCATGGCGATCTTGAAGCCTTCCCCCTCGCGGCCCACCATGTGGTCCAGGCGCACCTCCACATCCTCCAGAATCACCTCGGCGGTATCGGAGGCGCGCTGGCCGAGCTTGTCGAAGTGCCTGGAAGTGCTAACGCCCGGCTGGTCGCGTTCCACGATAAAGCACGACAGGCCCCTGTGGCGTAGATGGGGGTCGGTCTGGGCGAAGACGACGAAGAAGTTGGCAACGGTGGCGTTGCTGATGAAGGTCTTGACGCCGTTGAGGACGTACGTGTCGCCGACGCGCCTGGCCGAGGTGCGTATGTGGGCCACGTCGGAGCCAGCGGACGGCTCAGTAACGCAGTAGGACGCCAGCTGGCCGTCGATGAGGCGGCCGAGCCACTCCGTCTTCTGCGCCTTGCTGCCGCCAATGAGGATGGGCCACGCCGCCAGGGCGTTGATACCGATGGCAGCGCCGATGCCCGCGCAACCCCAGGTCAACTCCTCGGTGATGATCAACTCATCCAGCCCATTGATCCCCGGGCCGCCATACTCCTCGGGGATATTGAGGTTCATCAAGCCCACTTCGTGGGCCTTCTTGATCACCGGCCAGGCGAACTCGTTGCGCTGGTCGTACTCGGCCGCGACGGGAATGATCTCGTTTTCGGCGAACTCGTGGGCGAGATCGTAGAGCATCTTTTGATCGTCAGACATGGAGAAGGAGATCATAGGTGTGAATCTTTCTGTTGCTGCGCCCGGCGGTGGGCGCTCCTGCAACCCGATGGCAAGCCGCCAGCCCGGCCCAAAGCCCGTATGCCGCTATGCGTCATAGCTATTCTATCGCACAATGTGGGGCAGCGCAAGTGGAACAAAGGGCGCATCGTCCACGTTATCCCTAGTGGAGGGGAACCGCGTAGCCGCCCCTGGTCGGCTGCCAATCCAATCGGCGAGAGGAAGGTTCCCATGCGATACTTTGTAGTGGCTGCGCTGCTGGCGGCACTGGCGTTCCTGGGTGGCGAGCGTGTTCAAGCGGCGCCATCGCGGGCCATCACCCAGGTTGACGCCAAGATCGAGATCGTCTGGCCCCATGGCGCCCGCGCCGTGACGGCTACCGACCTGGTCAACATCACCACCTACCTGTTCGAGCCAGACACGCTGACCAGCGTACCGTGCGACTTCAACCCCACCGTGCGGTTGTGGCAGGCTCTCAACAATCAACCCGCGGCCAATATTGCCGTCGCCGAGCGGCGCTTCGTGACGGAGCGCGGCTTTACCTACCCGGTGTGGGACTTCAACAACATCAACGTCTCGGCGGCCCGCAACCCCGCCAATAAGATGTACTTCTACGCCACCGTCGATGGCGTGTCCACCTTCTTCAACATCTGGAGTCACGCCGCCGATGCCCGCACCTACAATCCCGATCCGCTGAACCCGGCCGGCGCGGCCGGCATCCCCACCGAGGTCGATGCCCGCATCCAGATCGTGTGGCCCCACAACGGCCAGGGTCGGCCCGCCCCCGTCAACCAGGCTACCCGCGCCAACGTCCAGGTTGCCCTCTTCTGGCGCGGCAGTAGCCAGTCGGTCGGCCGCGAGTTCAACCAGCCCGTCAACCTCTTCAAGTCCCTCAATAATAACCCTAACGCGCTGGTCGGCGCGGGCATCAAGCGGATTGTGACGGAGAATGGCGTGCCGTACCCGGTCTGGGAGTTTAATGACGTGGACGTGAGCGCGGTGCGCAATCCTGCCAACAAAGCCTACTTCCGCGCCCTGGTCGGCAACACACGCACCTTCTCCACCATCTGGGCGCACGGCGCGGACGCCCGCACCCTCTTCCCCCAGCCGGATGTAGTTCAGGGGGGCGGCTGCCGCGCCCGGCCGACGGGCTGAATCGACACCACGCTGCGCCCGACATGCAACGCGCCCGCCGATAGACCCGGTGGGCGCGTTGTCGTTACTATCCGAAGGCGGCAGGTCCCGCTACGCGCCCAGCGTCACCTTCTGCCCCGTCTCCGCCGACTGGCGCGCGGCCGTCAGAACCTCGATCTCTTTCAGGCCGTCGTAGAAGTTGGGTTCAATGGCGGTCTTATTCGCAATGGCCGTCAGGAAGTCGGCCACGGCGTGATGGAACTCATGCTCGTAGCCGATGGTATGGCCCGGCGGCCACCACGCGGCCACGTAGTCGTGCTCACCGGCCTCGGTGACGAGGACAGTGCGGAAGCCCTGGGCGTAGGCCGGGTCGTCGCGGAAGAAGACCTGCAACTCGTTCATGCGCTCTAGATTGAAGACAATACTGCCATTGCTGCCGTAGATCTCGAAGGTGTTGTAGTTCTTGCGGCCCGGCGCGAAGCGCGAGCCGTCGAAGGAGCCGAGCGCGCCATTATCGAACTCAGCCAGCATGAACGCCGCATCGTCCACCGTGACCGTACCCGTGCCCGTCGCCTGGCCGCTGCCGGCCGTGAACGTCGCCGCACCTTCGCCGGGCAGCGGGCGCTCCCTGATGAATGTTGTCATGAAGGCGGAGATGGCGCGAATCTCGCCAACGAGGTAGCGCGCCAGGTCAACGCTGTGGCTGTTGAGGTCGAACAGGGGTCCGCCACCGGCGATCTCCTGGCGCAGATGCCAGGTCAGCGGAAAGGTGGGATCGACGATCCAATCCTGGAGGTACGCGCCCCGCCAGTGGAAGATGCGGCCAATGCGGCCCGCGTCTATCAGCCGTTTGGCGAGGCGCACGGCTGGCGCGCGGCGGTAGTTGTGGTTGAGGTAGTGGACAATGCCCGCCTGCTCGGCGGTATCCAGCATCGCCTGGGCCTCGGCCACGGTCAGGGCGAAGGGTTTCTCGCAGAAGATATGCTTGCCCGCCTTCGCGGCGGCCACGGCAATCTCATAGTGCAGGTTGGGCGGCACGGCAATATCGACAATGTCGATGTCGTCACGAGCGACGACCGTGCGCCAGTCGGTCGCGATCTCCTCCCAGCCCCAGCGGTCGGCGAACTCGCGCAGGTCGCGCTCGTTGCGCGCGCAGGCCACCTTGAGCACGGGTTTGATGGGTACATCGAAGAAGTGGGGCGTGTTGAGCCAGGCATTGCTGTGCGCCTTACCCATGAACTTCGTGCCGATAATGGCGACATTCAGGCTATACATACCAGCGGGCTCCCTTCTCAAAGCAGTGGATGGCAGAGGCACTATACGTCGGAGTAGAGACCATGTCAAGGGTTAGCGAACAACAGCCCACCCGAAGCCGTCGGCGGTGGCTCGAGGCGCAGCTCGCCAGCGCCGCACCGGCGTGAACGAGTTGTGAAGAATAGCAGCCAGCATTTCTCTCTTAGTGGGTTTGGCCTGCGGGAGCCATAACAGCCGACCATAAACCGGCGTTACTTTTCTCAGAGAGAGAGAAGGCCGGCAGCCCACCGGCCCTGCCCGCCGCAGCGTCCTCTCGAGATGTTGCATTCATTTCTGCCTGCGCGCGGGTGATGGGATCGATGGGCGATGGTCCAAGCCATGGCGATCAAGGAGTCACTCGCATGAATCCCAACCCTACGTCCCCACGCATGAAGAAACCGCCGCGAGTCTTAGTCACGCTGATTGCCCTGTTTGTCGTGGCAATCGCCGTCGTGATGATGCTCGCCAGCACCCTGGAGCCGCAGAGTGTGGTCGCCCAGGGCAACGGCCCCACGCCGACCCCAACCCGCACACCGGAGCCGACACCGGCCATCGCCATCTCCGGTCCGGTCCAGTCCGGCCTCTCGCTGCGCACCTACGGCTTCAACAGCCAGGGCGCGGGCGCGTACACCATCACCACCCGCATCCCCTCGTTGCCACCGCCTACGAAGGCCGACGCCAAGGACCTGGCGGCCCTGATCGACGCCGCCGAGGGCGAAGATGTGGCCGACAAGATCATGGCGCCGCCGGGTAGCGCGCCTGGCTATGTCGAAGCCAAGCCCTATACCGACCCCAACGCCCCCTTCTACCCCCAGGCGACGCAGGCCCCTCGCCACGACAGCATCACCTGGAACCCGGTTATCATGTCGGAGGTCTTCACCGCCGACGAAAATCAGCGCATGGGCCTGTACCGGCAGCTCTTTTCGAGCGCGGGCGGCTTCAATACGGCTGAGAAGGTATGGCGCCGCCAGTGGTACGAGCCTGATCACCTGGACAAGGACCAGGACGCCTCAGGCGACGTGACGCCCGACGACATCCACTACGCCGCCGTGATGCAAGAGTACACCTACGGGCTTATCAGCAATGAGCGGCTCGACCGCACGCCCGACCCGGTGTACGCCAGCCCTGGCGGCGGCACGTTCATCTTCCCCGTCGGCCAGCGGGCCAGCGAACTGTTCGACGCCAACGGCAATTGGGCGCCGACCGGCCCTGGCGCGCAGCGCGGCTACGGTCTGACGTCCTTCGACGGGGAGTTCGATGGCATCTCGGACATCACCCACCTCGAGAGCGAAGTCACCCTGTTCAACACCCTGAACCAGGACGTCGCCCTCGACTTCAACGGCAACCGCCAGCTCGACACCCTCAACAACGACGGCGTGACACTGAGCGGTGACGAGCTACTGGTCCTGCGCCTCGGCCCCAAGACCTTGCGGCTCAACACGCCGGGGGGCAACGTGGTCCAGTTCCTGGATCACATCGCCGTCCTGCGCGCGCTGCAGACATCGAGTAACGGCGCGACCTTCGAAATCTACTACACCGGCGGCTTTGCCCCCAAGTCCCTGGGTCTCGTCACCCTGGGACGTGGCGACGCGCTGCTGGCAGGCACCAACGGCGCACCCCAGGTCATCCGTAGCGTCGCCAACGGCGGCCCCGGCGGCAATCTGTGTCGCTACCCGGCCGGCCCGTGGTTCCTGTACCTGGACAGCTCCGACGCCCCGGATGCCCTTGCCACCGTGATCGTCGGCCGCGCCCTGGGCGCGACCCACGCTCCGATGGAGATCGGCATCTTCCAGCCCAACGTCGGCACCATCGAGCCGTGGTGGCTGAAGCGGATGTACGTCGATGGGCGCGAATACAATGTCGTTGCCATCAACACCCGTGGCACAGGTGTGCCCGTGCCCGCCGGCCCAGGTGGCTGCCGCCCCGCCGCTGGCGCGCCCACGGTCGACCCCACCCAGTTCACCAACATCACCGTGCGTGAGCCGGTGTGCAAGGGCGCCGATATCTTCATCGCCCAGCACTCGGTGCAGCTCGCCTGCTACCTGCCCGGCGAGCGCCTGCCGTCGCTGCCGCCCTTCAACTACGAGCACTACATCCTCTCGGACGTGCAGCAGTTGCGCGCTTTCGCCACCAGGGAAGATCAGGTTCCCTACATTGGGCCGCTGGTTGGCCCGGTAGCGCCTCTGGTCCAGGACGACGGCCCCTTCCCCTATCAGTCGTACCAGGGTCCGAGCTACAACGACCCGGCCGCCCAGTCCTTCTTCTACGTCGTCGAGAGTCGCAACCCGCAGTTCCTGGGTGAGCTATCAGAGCGCTATTTCCAGGTTCCTGACTCGACGGCCCCCGGCGGTGACCGCGAATTCTGGTACACCCAGCAATTCCGCACTCTGCCCGACCAGTTCACCGCCTTCATCCTGCCCAACCTGCCGGAGACCACACCGCCGACCCCACGGGGCGTGAACCCGGACCTGTACCTGCTCACCAGTAGCTTCCTCGCGCCCGAGGCCAAGTACTTGCAGTGGGTTGAGGACAACCCGGTGCCCACCGACAGCGTTGGTGGCCGCGTCAAGTTCTGGTTTGATCCCGATGGCATGCCTGAAGGCTCGAACAAGATCTACAAGGATGGGCGTGGCATCCGCGTCTACGGTCACCTCAACGAAGGCGCGCAGACCCTCGGCCCCACGGCGTTGACCGTGCTGGGCAATGCTGCGGCGCCCTTCCCCATTGAGGTTCCCTACTACACCGACTGGCTCAGCATTACCGACCCGCGCGGTGTGGAAGCCCCACGCAAGGATAGCCTGACCCTCAACCCTGCCTACCTCAACGAGTTCCGCAACGGCGGCGAGCCGCTCAGCACCGTCTACGGCCAGATTTCCGTGGCCGGCGCCGGTGGCGGTGGCTCCGACGCAGGTGAGAAGGTCTTCCCGCGCCTGTGGTACGAGCCGTCGTACCTGGACAAGGTGCTGCGTGCACCGACGTTTACCACCACTTTCGTGGCGCAAACGAGCTGCGTGGTTGCCACACCCGTGAGTGGCACAGGCGGCCGCTTCGCGTTCACCACGCTTTCCCCTGGCACCTCGGTGTACTACACGTTCACCCTGAATGTGCCGCAACGAGTGCGTATCTACACTAACCCCGAGCCTGCCACAGCCTCGAATTGGAGCCTGGCCGCCGATGCCTATCTGCGGCTGTATGACGATACGTGCACGCCGACCGGCACGCCGACCGGCATCCTGGACTGGGATGACAACAGCGGCCCCGGCTACACCGCCTTCATCGAGCGCGACCTGGCGGCGGGCACATACTACGTGGCAGTCCTGGGTGGCCCCACCGCCACCGCCGCTGCCACCCCCCTCACCACCGGTGTCAACTTCGTGCTGAACGCCTCGCTCATCGAGGAATACCGCTTCGCGGCCGTCCAGCAAGAATACACCTACATGTTCCTGGACCCGTTCGACAAGCCCGTCGCGACGCAGCCGGGCGGGCGTTTCGTGTTCCCCAACGCGACCGACCGCGCCGCGCTGCCCCTACCGCCTATCGGGGCGACCTCATCCTGGGGGCCGGCCGCGCCCAGCACAGGCGCAGGCCTCAACAGCCTTGACGTCAACTTCGACGGCGCGCCGGACCTGGTCACCGTCCAGAGCGAGGAGAGCCTGGCCGTTCTGACCAACGTCCGGGCCGACTTCAACGGCAACGGAACCCTGGACCAGTTCGACCCCGGCCTGACGCCTTCCTCTCTGTCTGGCGATGAGCTGGCCATCTTCCACACCGACGGCCAGGACCTCGGCCGCAACGGCTCTGTTCAGTTCCTCGACTACATGGTGCGCCTGACCAACGTCGACTATCTGTCCGGTCGCGCCGACCTGGAGATCTGGTGGACGGGTGGCGGCCTGCACCCCGTCGCCAACGATAACCAGGACAGTTGTGACGACTTCTCGAAGTACCCGGATCTGGTGGCGCGTGTTACTGTCAGCACGGGTCAGATGGCCATCGTCGACCGTGGCCGCCAGCCGCGCGTCCTCGGTCCCGCCCAGACCAACATTGTAGTCCCCGGCGTCTCCAGCACGATTGACGGCGCGTGGTTCGTCTACGTGCAGGCTGTCGCGGCCCCCATCCCCGGCCAGCCTCAGTCGGAGCGCGCCAATCTCATCGTCGGCCGCGCCCTGGGCGCCGCCGCTGCTCCGATCGACAACGGTGCGGGCATGCATGCCCTCATCCCGCCCCAGCTGGAAACCGTTGCCGGCGTCTACCGTGGTGGCACCAGGTAACTCAAGAGCTTCTTCGTCGACGGCCACGAATACAACGTGACCGCCCTGCTGACTGGCCCGACGACGGGCGGCAACAACCTGTTCAAGGCCATCACCCTGCGCACGCCGTCGCCCAAGCGCTGCGACTTCGTCAACTACGAAGACTCGCTGGTGCTCCAGGGCTACTATCAGCCGGCGCGCTACCAGTTCGGCGAGGATACCAACATCCTGGATGTCGCCCCGCCGTTCAACGTCCAGCACACCATCCGTGAGGACATCGTCCGCCGCACGCCTGAGCAGTTCGCCGTCAGCACCGGCTTCCAGGCCAGCTGCATCGGCGCGGTGATGGGCGCGGTCGATCCACTCCTCATCACCATCAACGACGAGACCCGCGAGCCGCGCTTCTTCGGCGAACTGAAGGAGATGTTCTACGAGACGCTGACCAATGGCGCGCCGAGTGTGCCGCTGTGGTCGACGGAGCAGTTCAACACCATCCCCGATCAGTTCACCGAGCTAGGGCTGCCGGCGGGGCAGTTGCACCTGCTGACCTCCAGCTGGGAGAGCAAGATCGGCCGCCTGGCCTACAAGGGCTGCGACACGATCTTCGACACCCAGGACGAGCTGGCGATTGCGCATCCGCCTATCGCGCCGCCGTCGCCCTTCCCGGTGAACCCGGTCCCCTTCACCAACGCCATCTCGCTGGTGGACCCGAACGCCGTGCCGTACTTCCAGGCGTCGCTCAACTACCCGTTGAGCCTCGACTCCACCATCCGCATGCAGTTCTGGTATGACCCGACCGACGCCGGCGCAGGCAAGGTCGACGCCGGCCTCGACGAGGGCGACATCTACGTCAACGAGTGGACGTCCGGCATCGCGCCGACCCCGACACCGACGGCTTCGCCCACGAACACGCCCACCCCGACCAACACGCCGGTACCTGGGCAGGCCACGGCGACCCCGACGAACACGCCCACCCCGACTAACACGACGCAGCCGGGCGTGCCGACGGCGACGCCAACCGTCAACCCCGGCCAGGGTGCGCGCATCCGCATCGCCCCGGCCAGTGGTCAGGTGGCGGTGGGCGGAACGGCCACGTTCGATGTGATCCTGGAGAACTTCTCCAACCTGTATGGCGCTGACTTCACCTTGCAGTTCAACGACCAGCGCATCGCCATCCAGGGCAACAAGTGCAACCCCGGCACAGTCCTGTCGGGTGGCGCGGTGGTTGGCGGCGTCGCTGGCACCACGCTCACCTACGGCGCTGCGCTACTGAACCCGGCGCCGCCGCAGAGCGGTTCCGGCGTGCTATGCACCCTCACCGTTGTCGGCGTGTCGGCGGGCATGACGGCCCTCGACATCACCGCCGCTAACCTGGCCGACATCAATGGCATCCCGCTCCCGCCGCCGTCTATCACCGATGGTAGCGTGACGGTCGTCGCGGGCGCCAACCAGGGTGCAGCGGCAGGCCAGCTGTACCTGCAAGGCCGCGTCCAGCACAACGGCGCGCTGGTGGCGATGGGGTCCGCGAGCCAGCCCACTGACCTGCTGGGCAACTACGCCCTGGTCAACCCGGCCGGCACCTACGACCTGCTCGCTAACAAGGCGAAGTACCTGTCCGCCAAGATCTCCAGCGTGGCCGTTATCTTCAACGGCCTGACCTCCGTGCCATCGATGATCCTCAAGGGCGGCGACGCCAACAGCGATGGCGGAATCAACCTGTTCGACCTGGTGATCGTGGCATCCGCCTTCGACACCAAGCCGCCCAGCCGCGCCGAGGCGGACATCAACGAGGACGG
>CAZJJF010000001.1:37105-46202 GCA_964546245.1 uncultured Anaerolineales bacterium | reverse complement strand
GCTCGACGTTGCAGGGGTTCGGGTTGCGGCGAGCAGAGTCGCCACGGCGCGGCGGCTATTCAGCGTGTCGCAGCGTAGCGCCGCCGCCAGGGCATGGGTTAGGAACGTCGTGATGCTCAACTCGACAGCCGCCACAGTATAGCCCGGCGGCCATAGCAAGGCAAGCACACATCGACGCCCGTGCCGTTTTACTGGCATTCGGGTAATGCTGTTACCAAACACTCTGCCTTGCATCGATTAGCCGCTTGACGACGTGTGCAATTCCTCGTACCATCATGCATATGGCTGTCGCCGTCGCCAGCGCATACGGCTTATGGCCTCCTCTCTCGCCTACATCCAGGAACTAGCATGCACATTGCTGTCACCGGAGGGAGCGGCCGCATAGGCCGCGCCGTCATTGACCTCGCACGCGCGCAGGGCCACACCGTCATCAGCATCGACCAGCGGCCCCCCGACGCCGAGCACGCTCGCCCTGAAGTGCCCTTCGTCCAGGCCACCATGACTGATTACACGGCCGTCGAGCGGGCTTTGCGCGGCGCAAATGCAGTCATTCACCTGGCAGCCATCCCCAGCCCCCTGCACCATCCTGACTACGAGGTTCACAACAATAATGTCGTCAGCAGCTATAACGTGCTGAGCGCGGCGCAGCGCCTGGGGATCCGCCGCGTCTGCCAGGCATCGAGCGTCAACGCCATCGGCGCGGCCTTTAGCCGCTGGCCTCACTACGACTATTTCCCCATCGACGAGGAACATCCAACCTACAACGAAGACCCCTACAGCCTGTCCAAGTGGATCTGCGAGCAGCAGGGCGACGCCTTTGGCCGCCGCTACGAAGAGATGACCATCGCTAGCCTGCGCTTCCACTGGGTCGTGCCGCACCTGGACGATATCACCGCGCACCTTCCCTACCTCGGCGAGGTGCTCGCCAAGCAACTCTGGGGCTACACGCTCCTGGCTGAGGCCGCCCGCGCCTGTCTGCTGTCACTGACTGCGTCCTACACCGGCCATGAGGCCTTCTTTATCATCGCCTCCCAAACCATGGTCGACACGCCGTCCGCCGCGTTGGCGCGCCAGCATTTCTCCGAGGTTCCCCTGGCCCACGAGCTGGGGGGGACCGAGGGCTTCTACGACTGCCGCAAGGCCGAGCGCTTTCTCGGCTGGAAACATCCCCGCCGCTAATCTTAGGAGCTACCGTGCACGTACAGCCCACCCGCGAAGATCTGATCGACATCACCGCTCTCAACCCCTTCGACCGCTTTCCCGACGGTCGGCCCTGCGTGCCGGAGACCATCCTGGCGCGTATGCAGCACGTGACCACCGAGCAGGCATGGGGCGTGTTGCGCGAGCATGGCTATCATCGCCAGTTCGAGGGCAACTGGATGCAGACCCACCCCGGCGTCATCATAGTCGGCCGTGCCGTCACCGCCCAATTTGTCCCCCACCGCCCCGACTACCACGCGGCGGTGCAGCAGGCTGGCCTTGCGGAGGGCCGTAGCGGCATCGGCGGGCAGAACTCCTGGATCATCGAGACCCTCCAGCTGCACGACGTTATGGTCGTCGACATCTTCGGCAAGATCAAGGACGGCACGGTCGTCGGCGATAATCTCGGTACCGCCGTCCGCACCCGCACCCGGGCCGGCGCTGTCATCGACGGTGGTATCCGCGACTACCAGGGTCTCATCCAGCTCACCGACGTAAACTTCCTCATCCGTGGCGTCGACCCGACTGCCATCGCCGACGTCACCCTGGCCGGCATCAACATCCCTATCCGCATTGGCGCCGCGACCGTCCTGCCCGGCGATGTGGTACTGGCGACGCCCAGCGGCGTGATCTTCATCCCACCCCACCTGGCCCAGGAAGTCGTCGAGAAGAGCGAGGCCATTCACCTGCGGGATAAGTTCAGCAAGCTGCGCCTGGCCGAAGGCAAGTACACCAGCGGCGAGATCGACGTACCCAACTGGCGTGACGACATCGAGGCCGACTATCTGGCCTGGCAACAACTCAACAAGGGGTAACGGTGACCACGCAAAGCCCATCCTCCACACCCAGGCCCGAGGATCACATCCCAACCCATTCCCGACCCAGCGAGCTGCGCATCACCGATCTGCGCACGGCTACCGTCGGCTGGGAAGGCTGGCACTTCACACTGATTCGCATCGACACCAACCAGGGCATCAGCGGCTACGGCGAGGTACGCGACTTTGCCAGCAAGACTTACGCCCTTATGCTCAAGCGCCATCTGCTGGGTGAAAACCCCTGCGACGTTGACCGGCTGTTCCGCAGAATCAAGCAATTCGGCCACCACGCCCGCCAGGGCGGCGGGGTGTGCGCGGTCGAGATGGCCTTGATGGATCTGGCAGGCAAAGCCTACGGCGTGCCCGCCTTCATGCTAGCCGGTGGCAAGTTCCGCGACCGTATTCGCATGTACTGCGATACGCCCAATGAGCCAACCGGCGAGGCGATGGGGCACAAGCTCCTCGGCCGCCTGCAAGACGGTTTCACCATGCTCAAGATGGACGTGGGCATCCAACCCCTGATCGGCGTAAAGGGCGCGCTCAGCTGGCCGCTGGGGATGCTGCCCGACGACCCAGGGGACGAAGCCGAGCGCATGTTCAACAGCCGCCAGGTGATGCACCCTTTCACCCACGTGCGACTGACGCCCAAGGGCATCGCCATGTTGGCCGAGTACGTCGAGCAGGTGCGTTCGGTGGTCGGCTACGAGGTTCCCATCGCCGCCGACCACTTCGGCCACATTGGCCTCGACGACTGCATCCTCCTGGGGCGCGCCCTGGAACCCTACGCCCTGGCCTGGCTGGAGGATATGGTTCCCTGGCAGTTCACCGACCAGTGGGTCCAGCTGGAGCGCACCCTGGATACACCAGTCTGCACCGGTGAGGACATCTACCTCAAGGAAGGCTTCCGTCCCCTGATCGAGGCGCGCGCCGTCAACGTTGTCCACCCTGACATGGCTACCAGCGGTGGCATCCTGGAGACCAAGAAGATTGGCGATCTAGCCCAGGAGCATGGCATCAGCATGGCGATGCATATGGCGGGTACGCCCATCAGTACCCTGGCCAGCGTCCACTGCGCGGCGGCCACCGAGAACTTCATCGCCCTGGAGCATCATTTCACCGACCTACCCTTCTGGGGCGACTTCATCGACGGTGTGTCCAAGCCCATTATCCAAAAAGGCTACATCTCCGTCCCGACGGGGCCAGGCCTCGGCTTCGAGATCAACGAGGAAGCCATCAAGGCGCACCTCATCCCCGACGACATGGGCTACTTCGACCCAACCGAGGCCTGGAACAGCGACCGGAGTTGGGACCGGCTGTGGTCCTGAGGATGTAACTCATGCGAATCACCCGCGTGCGGTCTATCATGACCGCCCCTGAAGGTATCACCCTCATTGTCGTCAAGGTCGAGACTGACCAGCCAGGGCTATATGGCCTGGGCTGCGCTACCTTCACCCAGCGTCCGACCCTCGTGGCGCGCGCCGTGGATGAATACCTGAACCCGCTGCTACAAGGCCACGACCCACGCAACAGCGAGGATCTCTGGCACCTGATGTCGGTCAACTCCTACTGGCGCAGCGGGCCAGTCCTCAACAATGCCATTAGCGGCGTGGACATGGCATTGTGGGACCTCAAAGGCAAGCTCGCCAACCTGCCCGTCTACGACCTGCTGGGCGGTAAGTGCCGTGAGGCGGCGATGGTCTACCGCCACGCCGACGGCCGCGACCACCAGGAAGTGCTGGACAATGTGCTTCACTATCAGGAGCAGGGCTACCTGGCCGTCCGCTGCCAGATGGGCGGCTACGGTGGGCGCGTGCAGGACATCCGGCAGGCGACAGCCCTCCCCAGCAAGGACGCGCCCCAGGCCACTCACCGTGGCCGTGGCCTGGACCGGCTCGACAGCGCGTTCCCCGGCACATACTACGACGCCGACGCCTACGCGCGCTCGATCCCACCCCTCTTCGACTTCATCCGTAGCAGAATCGGCTTCGACCTGTTTCTGCTCCACGACATCCACGAGCGCCTCGCCCCCATCGACGCCATTCGCATGGCGAAGGCGTTGGAGCCGTATCGCCTGTTCTTCCTCGAAGATCCCTTCGCGCCGGGCCAGATCGAATGGTTCCGTCGCCTGCGCGAGCAATGCGCTACCCCCATCGCCATGGGCGAGCTACACGTCAACGCCCTGGAATGGCGGACCCTCGTCACCGAACAGCTCATCGACTTCATCCGCACCCACCTCTCTGCCCTGGGCGGCGTGACCCCTGCCCGCAAGCAGGCCGCCGTCGCCGAAACTTTCGGCGTGCGCACCGCCTGGCACGGCCCAGGCGATGTCTCACCCATCGGCCACGCCGCTAACCTGCATCTGGACCTGGCGTGTCACAACTTCGGCATCCAGGAAGTCATCAACTTCAGCGAGCCGCTCTACGAGGTGTTTCCCGGCACGCCAGTCCTCCGCAATGGCTACCTGTGGGCCAACGACAGTCCCGGCTTCGGTGTCGATATCGATGAGGAGAAGGCGGCCCAGTACCCACCCAGCTTCAAGACCATTGAGTGGACGCAGAGTCGCTGGCCCGACGGCACGCTCTGGACACCCTAGTCACCACCGGTCGCCTCGCGCTCAGCAAAGCGGCACACACCCGACCACGGCACGCTTGGGGCGCTATCTGATAGCCAGCCAGGTAGCGCCCGCCCCACCGTGGCCCACAATTTGCAGGACTGGTGGCCAGGACAGTCAAATTTCTAGGAGGTAGCCCATGTCCAGCAAGACGACCTGGCAGCCGCATACCGAGCGCGGCGACCTGAACACCAGCGAACGCAATGACCTGCCCGACAGCGTCTTCGCCTTCCCGAAACAGCGCAAGGAGCCGCTCACGGACGCTGCCCACGTCAAGAACGCCCTGGCGCGCTTCGACCAGGTGCAGGATGTCTCCGACGCCGACCGCGATCTGGCTTTCGCCAACATCAAGAAAGCCGCCGCGCACTACGGCGTCCAGATCGAGGCAAGCAGCTGGCGCGACCTCGGCGCGCAGCCACAATTCAAGAACCCCGCCCACGGCTAGGAGCATGCGGCAGGTGGAGGCGTCTCACAACGAATAATACGCATAGCGGGCAGACTTCCCTCGGAGGCCTGCCCGCTATGCGTATCTCGCGCTCCTTGTCATACGCTCGTCATGCTAGACCGCGTCGGCGAAAGGCAGCGCCACGGGCTGCCCAGTCGCCGCCGCGTGATAGATAGCGCGCACAATTTCCACAGCATGGCGACCCTCGTCACCATCGACCAGCGGAGGACGGCCCTCCTGCACGGCAGCAACGAAATCGGCCAACTGTCGGCGGTGCGGCTCGACACTGATACCCATCGGGTCCGACGCGCCGCTGCCCATCGCCTTCTCCAGGGCCAGCATGCGACCCTCCTCATCAGGCGCAGCGTCCGTCAGTTGCCAGCCCACGATGCGGCCCTCCTCCAGGATGATACTGCCGCGTTCCCCGTGGATCGCCACTCGCGCCGGATCGCCGGGCCAGGCGCTGGTGGCGGCCCGTATTGCCCCCAGCGCCCCGCTGTGGAAAGTCAAGGCCGCCACGGCAGTGTCCTCCGTCTCCATGCGGTGGGCCAGCGTCCCTACCCAGCCTGCCACCCTCGCCACTGGCCCCGCCAGGTAGCGCAACAGGTCCACGCTGTGAATGGCCTGGTTCATCAAGGCGCCGCCGCCATCGAGCCGCCACGTGCCGCGCCAGCTGCTGTCGTAATAGCTCTGCGGCCGCCACCATGTCACGGCAGCCTCAACGGTCGTCAATCGCCCCAGCCGCCCGCCGTCCACCGCCGCCTTGACGTAGGGCACGCCGGCGCGAAAGCGCGTCGGAAAGACACAGGCCAGTTGAACGCCTGCCTGCCGCGCCGCATCGATGATGGCATCCACGCGGGGCACGGTAACCTCCAGCGGCTTCTCCACCACCACATGCCGACCCGCCCGAGCCGCCGCAACCGCTACCTCACCGTGGGTTCCGCTTGGCGTGCAGACCACCACCACATCCACGTCCGCACGCGCGACGGCCTCCCTGTAATCGGCTACCCACTCCGCGCCACACGCGGCCGCCAGGGCGCGGCCCCGTGCCTCCGTGCGACTACAGATCACCGCCACCCGCGCCACCGGAATAGCCTTGAGGGCTTCAGCGTGGACGCCAGCGATGTTACCCGCGCCGATAATAGCGAAACGTAATGTTGACATTGGCTACTCCCACAGCCAGGGATGCTTGCGATAGAGCGGATTATACGGGGCATGCCAGAGCGCGTCAACGCATCGCGCCGCATCGCGGGCCGTGAAACGGCTATCTCAAACGCAGCAATTCATTCGACGCGCGCCGCTCCGCGTGGTATCATCTCCTGCGGCGCGATTCGCCCCATCATCCCCAACCTCATCGAGATCGGCGTTGATATTCTCAACCCGGTCCAGGTCAGCGCGACGGGACACCCGAGCAGGTGCGCGACGACGTACGCCGTGACATCGAAGACCTGGCTCCAGGCGGCGGCTTCGTCTTCGCTGCCGTGCATAATAGCCAGGGCAACGTGCCCCCTAAGAACATCATGGCCATGTGGGAGACGCTGCAAGAGTACGGCATCTACGCCCCCCCGACCCACTGCCCAGGTGGCGACCCCGTAGCAAGGAGAAGCGCGAATGGAGCCGACGCTGCAAGCGTTGTATGACAGTATTCTCAATGGCGACAACGGTCAGGTTCCCGGCCAGGTACAGGCCGCCCTCGACGCCGGCATCGACCCTGCCCGCATCCTCAACGAGGGCATGATCGCCGCCATGGGCGAGGTCGGTCGTCTCTACGAAGAAGGCGAATACTTCGTGCCTGAGATGCTCATCGCCGCCCGCGCCATGCAAACCGGTCTGGCCATCTTGAAGCCTTATCTGGCCCAGGCCGACGTGCAATCCCCTGGCCGCGTCGCCATCGGCACGGTCAAGGGCGACCTCCACGACATCGGCAAGAACCTCGTCGCGATGATGCTCCAGGGGGCCGGTTTCGAGATCATCGATCTCGGCGCGAACGTCGCACCGGAAAAGTTCGTGGCTGCCGTGGAGGAGCAGGGAGTCCATATCGTGGCCCTGTCGGCGCTGCTAACAACAACCATGCCCAACATGAAGGTCACCATCGAGGCCCTCAAGGCAGCGGGGCTACGCGACCAGGTGAAGGTCATGATCGGCGGCGCGCCCGTCACTGAGACCTACGCCCGGCAGATTGGCGCCGACGGCTACGCGCCCGACGCCAGCCGCGCCGTCGCCCTCGCCAGGAGTCTCATCACGGTCGCGTAGCGACCCGAAGGGAGAGGCCCACATGTGGCTCCGCTGCCTTGCCTGTGAGGTGCTGGCGCGCCCGCTCTACCTGGCGGCTACCTACTCGCCCCACATCATCGACATCCACCTCATCCAGCGTGGCCTGCACAATCACCCGCTACGCCTGCGCGACCAGTTGCAGGCCCTGATCGATGCTACGGACGCGGCCAGGTACGACGCGGTGCTGCTCGGCTACGGCCTGTGCGGTCAGGCCACCGCCGGCCTCGTGGCGCGGGCCTTGCCCCTCGTCATCCCCCGCGCCCACGACTGCATCACCCTGTTCCTGGGCAGCCGCGAGCGCTACGACGACCAGTTCAACCAATATCCAGGGACCTTCTGGTACGCCCAGGACTACATCGAGCGCGACGATGGCTCCGGCGCCGCCCTGGCCATGGGGGCCGGGCTTAGCGCCGACATCGAGGGCGTCTACAACGATTACGTCAAGAAGTACGGCAGAGACAACGCCGACTACCTGATGACCGTCATGGGCGCGTGGCAGAGCCACTACCAGCGCGCCGCCTACCTGGACATGGGCATCGGCGGCGATCAGGCCGTCGCGGCCCAGGCCCAGACCCAGGCCGAGCGACGCGGCTGGCTCTACGAGCGCATGACAGGCGACATGGTCCTGGTCCGGCGACTGCTCCATGGCGACTGGCAGACCGGCGCCGACGATTTCCTCGTCGTGCCGCCCGGCCAGTGTATCGAGGTGCGCCACGACGCTGGCGTCATCGGATGCGGCGCGCCCCCATGACCCAACCCTGCACCGTCGATCTGGAACCCATCGGCCGACGCATCGAGGTAGCCGCCGGCACGAACCTGCTAGACGCCGCCCAAGCGGCCGGCGTCGAACTCGTGTCTATCTGCGGCGGCATCGGCTCGTGCGGCGAGTGCCAGGTACGCCTGGTCGACGGGCGTCTGTCGCCGCCAACGCTGACGGAGGAGGCCGAGCTGTCCGCCGACGCCCTGCGGCAGGGTTACCGGCTGGCCTGCCAGGCCCATATCATCGCCTCGGTGCGCCTCGACATCCCACCGACCTCTCTCACGACGCCCCAGCGCCTCCAGGTAGAGGGCCACGCCGACAGCCTGGACCTGGATCCCCCTGTTGTTGGCATCGATCTGGCTATGCCTCCGCCCGCCCTCGACGACCTGCGCTCCGACCTGACTCGACTGCGGGACGCCCTGACCGAGCAGGGTCACCCGCCGCCCAGCGTCGACGTGGGCGTCCTGGCCGAGCTATCCGAGCGACTACGCGCCCAGGACTGGCAGGCGCGGCTGGCCGTGCGCGGCGACACGCTGGTAAGCCTCCTGCCGCCGGGAACCCCACTACTCGGCCTGGCAATGGACGTGGGCACAACCAAGATCGCCGCCTATCTGGTCGACCTGGCCGACGGGCGCATCCTCGCCAGGCAGGGGGCGATGAACCCCCAGATTGCCTACGGCGAGGATGTCATCAGCCGCATCGCCTACTGCAACGAGCACGCCAACGGGCGCGCTACGCTCCAGGCCCGCCTCGTCGAGACCCTCAACGGCCTGGTAGCCGAGCTATGCCGCGCCGCTGGCGCCACACCCAGACAGGTGGTCGACGCTGTGATTGTCGGCAACACCGCGATGCACCACTTGCTGGCCGGGCTGGCCGTCAGCCAGTTGGGAGCGGCCCCCTATGTCGCCGCCGTGACCGAGGCCCTGGAGTTCCCGGCCCGCGACATCGGCTTGCGCCTGGCGGCGGGGGCGCGCGTCTACCTGCCCCCCAAC
>CAZJJF010000001.1:24020-37095 GCA_964546245.1 uncultured Anaerolineales bacterium | reverse complement strand
AGGCTATGTGGGCGCCGATCACGTCGCCATGCTCCTCGCCGCTCACAGCGAGCGCCCCGCCGACGCGCCGAGCGAACCAACTGTCATCGCCCTGGATATCGGGACCAACACCGAAATCAGCCTATTCCACGCGGGGCAACTGCGGACGTGCTCGTGCGCCTCTGGCCCCGCCTTCGAGGGCGCGCACATCCACGACGGTATGCGCGCCGCGTCGGGCGCTATCGAGCGAGTACGGCTCACGGCCGATGACAGCCAGCTTCACACCATCGGCGGAGCCAGGCCCATCGGCATCTGCGGCTCCGGCATCCTGGATGCCGTCGCTGAGATGTACGGCCTGGGTGTGCTGGACGCCCGTGGGGCGATGCGGGGCCACGACCCGCGCCTCCGCCGCGCCGGCCGCCGCGCCGAGTTCGTCCTGGCCCCGGCGACGACCACGGGCCACGGCCGAGATGTGATCGTGACACGCCAGGACGTGAACGAGGTACAACTGGCGAAGGGCGCGATTCGGGCCGGTGTCGAGGTCCTGCTGGCCGAGGCCGGGTTGACTGCCGACGCCATTGACCAGTTCATCATCGCGGGGGCCTTCGGCACGTACCTGGACGTGGACAGTGCAATCCGTATCGGGATGCTTCCCGGCCTGCCCCGCGAGCGGTTTCACCAGGTGGGCAACGCAGCGGGCGCTGGCGCGCGGATGCTTCTGCTGTCGCGCCGTCTGCGCCAGGCAGCCAGCGCGTACGCCCGACAGGCCGAGTATCTTGAACTGACGACCCACGCAGCCTTCCCCGACCTGTACGTCCAGGCTCTGGCTTTCGAGCCGCTGACGAATTCCCCCTACCGAGAGGAGCGCGAGCAATGACGCTATCCCTGGTCGAGCGCCTGGCCCAGGGCGATATTCTGGTCGCCGACGGAGCAACCGGTACCAATCTGCAAGCCGCTGGACTGACGGCGGGGGTCATGCCTGAGGAGTGGGTCATCAACGCCCCACAGCCCATCCTGGCCCTGGCGCGCGCCTTCGTCGAGGCCGGCTCCGACATCATCCTGACCTGCACCTTCGGCGCGACGCGCCCCCGGCTGCATGACTCCGGGCTAGCCGATCGGGTAGGCGACGTCAACCGCCGCGCCGCCGCGCTTGCCCGCGACGCCGCCGCGACCCGCGAGGGCGTGTTGGTCGGCGGCTCACTGGGGCCAACCGGGCTGCTCATGGAACCCCTGGGCGCACTGACCCACGCCGAGGCGGTCGCAGCCTTCGCCGAGCAGGCAGCCGCGCTGACCGAGGGCGGCGTCGATTTCCTGCTCCTGGAAACCCAGTCGGCGTTGGACGAGGCGCTGGCCGCCATCCAGGGCATCCAGCAGGTTAGCCATCTACCCCTGGTTGTCTCCTTCAGTTACGATCGGGGCACGCGGACCATGATGGGCGTGCGGCCTCGCCAGGCGGTCGCGGCCGTGGAGCCGCTAGGGGTCGTGGCCATCGGCGCCAACTGCGGCAAGGGGCTGGACACCATGGAGCAGGTCGTCGCCGAGATGGCCGAGGCGACCAGCCTGCCCTTGTGGGTCAAGCCCAATGCAGGCCTGCCCCAGGTCAGTGGCAGCGACGTCACCTACTCCGTCGGCCCCGAGGCGATGGCCGAGTACGCAACGCGCTACCTGCGGCTGGGCGCGCGCATCGTCGGCGGCTGCTGTGGCAGCGCCCCCGCCCACGTGGCCGCCATCGCTCGCGCCGCCGCCGCCTACCACGCCCCGACACCAGAGTAACGCCCCCCGCCGGGCGACCCAAAGCGAGCCTCCGCCTTCGGGCCGCCCGGCCCCCCGTTTCCTCAACCTGGCAAAACTCAGTAGAATGTAGCCACGACGGGCTGGCTCGATCTGCCCACCACCGTCGCCACAAGGAATCCGCGTGACCGAAATCGATGAGCTCCAGCAAGCGATTCAAGCCCTGGAAGCGCAGCGCAGCGTCCTCGGCAACGCGGTCGTTGACTCTGCGCAAGCTGCGCTGCGAGCCAGACTCGCGGACCTGGAACCCGCGGCCGCTCCCGCCGAGCAGCGCGGCCAGGTCACGATTCTATTCGCTGACATCGTCCAGTTCACAGCCCTGGCCGAGACGATGGATGCCGAAGATGTCCGCGACCTCGCCGACGCCTTCTGGAAGCGAATGGACACCGTGATCAAGGGTCACGGCGGCAGCATCGACAAGCACATCGGCGACGCCGTCATGGCCGTATGGGGCGCGCGCGGAGCCCGCGAGGACGACCCAGAGCAGGCCGTGCGCGCAGCCCTGGCAATGCAGGCCGAAGCGCGAGCCTTTGCTGCTGAGCCAGAAAACCCACCCCTGCACATTCGCATCGGCATCAACACGGGGGCGGTCGTCATCGGGGCAGTGGGAACGACGGGCGAGATCACCGTCATGGGCGACGCCGTCAACACCGCCAGTCGCCTGGAGGAGGCCGCACCAGACGGCGAAATCCTCCTCTCCCAGGATACTTACCGCTATATCCGGGGCATTTTCGATGTCACCCAGCAGCCGCCCCTGTCTGTCAAGGGCAAAGCCCGCCCCATCGCCACCTATATAGCCCGTAGCGCCAAGGCGCGCCCCTTCCGCACTGTCACCCGCGGCGTGGCCGGCCTCCACACCCCCACCGTCGGACGCCAGAGCGAGATTACACGCCTGCGCGACGCTTACGCGACCGCCTTCCAGGCCCATCAGGTTGTCTGGGCGCAACTCGTGGGCGAGCCGGGCGTAGGTAAGAGTCGCTTGCTCGACGAGATGGCGGATTGGATGGACGTGCAGCCAGCGCCCTTCCGTATCTTCCGCGGCCGCGCCTTCGCTGGCGATGATCGTCAGCCCTTTGCCCTGATTCGCCGCCTATGGTTTGATCGCTTCCAAATCGCTGAAGACGCACCGCGCCGCGAGGCCGAGGCAACCTGGACGCGCGCCTACACAGAGCTTCGCGGCGCCGCCGACGATGAAGCCGCCCACGCCCTGGGGCTGCTGATGGGGCTGCCCTTCACCGATAGCCCTCACATCGGCGCCCTTCGCGACGACCCCCACCAGGTCAAGGGGCGCGCTCTGGTCGTCAGCCGCGAACTATTCGATACGATCCGCCGGGACCGCCCGGTCGTCGTGCTCCTGGAGGACCTCCACTGGGCGGACGCCTCATCCTGGGAGTACCTCATGGCGACAATGCTGGCTGACGCCAACGACAACCTGCCCTACGGCCTGCTGCTGATTGGCACAGCCCGCCCCGAGTGGGAGCCACCGCGCGCCCTGCTGAGCAGCGCTCACTACCAGGAATTGCGCCTGGGGCCACTCTCGGCCGACGCCTCGCGGGAACTGGCGCGCGAACTACTGGACAAGATGGAGGACGCGCCAACCGATCTTGTCGATCTCATCGTTGAGCGCGCCGAAGGCGTCCCCTACTTCGCGGAAGAGATGGTCAACTGGCTCATCGACCAGGGCGTCATCGAGCAGGCAGGGGACACGTGGCGCTTCGCCGCCCATCGACTTCACGCCACCCCGCTACCTGCCACCCTGCAACACTTGTTGCTCACGCGACTCAGCGCCCTGGGTGAGAGCGACCGCGCCACCCTCCAGCGCGGCTCTGTCTTTGGGCGTATCTTCTGGACGGAGGGCGTCGCCGCCCTCGGCGCGAGGGATGCCGCGACCGCGCTGGCGAGCCTCCAGCCACGCGGCTTCGTCGTGCCCCAGCCCCAGGCCAGCCTACAGGGCGAAACGGAGTGGAGTTTCTACCACGCTCTGCTGCGCGATGTGGCCTACGAGAGTATCCTGCGCCGCGAACGCGCCACCCTGCACCAAACCGCCGCCCGCTGGCTTGAGGATCAGGCCGAGCGGGCCAACCGTCTCGACGAGTTTGCGGGCTTGCTGGCCCAGCACTGGGAGCAGGCCAACCGCACTGACCTGGCAGCCCAGTGGTATGTGCGCGCCGGCGAGAGCGCGCTGGCCCAGGGCGCACCCCGCGAGGCGCGCACCTTCATGGACTGCGCTATGGGGCTGCTCCCGCCCGCCGAGACCGACCTGCGCTGGCGCGCCCTGGCGGGCCGTGTCGAGGCGCTGGATGTGCTTGGCGAGCGCGATGCCCAGGGGCAGGACGTCGCGGCGCTCGTGGCTCTGGCGCGCCGCCTGGATGATACGCAGCGCCTCGCCGAAGCCCTGTTTCGCCAGGAGCAGTATGCCACAGCCCTGGGCGACCCGCGCTTCCAGCAGCGCGCTGCCGATGAGGCCATCGAGGGGGCGCGCCAGGCAGGCGACGCAGCTCTGGAAGCCCGCACGCTAGCCTCCAAGGCCGCCTGGCAGACCCGCCAGGGTGAACTGGCCGCCGCCCGCGAAACGGTCAACGCCTCTCTGACTCGCGCTGAAGTCGCTGGCGACGCGGCCACCCGGGCCTTCGTCCTCATTCGCGCCGGCCTGCACTTCAGTGAAATGGGGGACCTGGCCGGGGCGGTGCGCCTGTTCGAGGAGGCAGCGACCCTGGCCGAGCAGATCGGCGACCGCCGCAGCGAAGCCCAGGCGCGGGGCAATCTGGGCTACAACTACGTCCTTCTGGGCCTCTACTCCCTGGCCGAGACAACCCTCGAACGAGCGCAACAGTTGACAGCCGCCATTGGCGAGCGGCGCATGCGCGCCTACCACCTGCTCAATCTCGGCCTCGCCCACGTTCAGAGCGGCTCGGCGGGCGAGGCGCAACGACTGCTGGATGAGGCTCTCGCCGAGCTAGAAGCGATGGGGGATACCTTCGGCCAGGCAGCGGGCCAACTCTATCTGGGTCTTGCCCTGGAGCGCCAGGCGGATTGGGTGGCTGCCGCGCAACGCTTCGGCGCGGCGGAAGAGTTGTTCAGCAGCCGCGGTATGGAGGGTTTCGCCCTCACCGCCCTGGCCGGGCAGGCCCGCGCGGCTCTGGCGCAATCTCACATCCACACGGCGCACCGCCTCACTGACCGGGTCTGGCGTTACCTCTCAGAGCGAGGCGCGGGCGGCCTGGAGTTCCCCATCCTGGCCTACCTGACCTGTGCCCGTATCTACGCCGCCCTCGGCGACAGGGCCACTGCGCAGGCGGCGCGAGACACGGGGCGGCAGGAACTCGCGACAGCGGCCGGCAAGATTAGCGACGCCACCTGGCGCCGCTCCTTCCTCGACAACGTGCCCGAGCATCGCGCCCTGGCGGCCTTGCCCTAGAAGATGGTCTGCGCCAACCCCAGACGCTCGCCGATCAGCCGCAGGTCGGCATCCGACAGACCTTCTGTGGGCTGGCCCAGGGCCAGGTTGAGAACCTCGTAGTGGGCGGCCGTCTCGGCATACTCTACCAGGTCGCAGGCATGCTCGACGCTGACGTCGGAGCGGGTCAGGATGCCGTGGCGCTGCCAGACGATGGCGCGATACTCGGCCATGCCCTGCACGGTCACCGCCTCTTGCTCCGGCGAGCCGGGCGGCTGAAAGGGCAGCAGGCCGATACCCTCCGGGAAGACTACCAGGGTTTCCGGCTGCCAGCGGAACAGGCGGCGCGTCAGGCGGGCCGTGTCGCTGTAGGCAGGCAGGTGGCTGAGGTACGTTAGCCGCACCGGCTGGGCGTGGACCAGGGAATGTTGCGCCACGCCGCGCCGCCGCACATGATTCTCGTGCACGGCCAGGTGCGAGTTGAACTCACTGGTCGGCCGCACGGCCTCGGCGGCGTACAGCGTCCCTTGCTGCCCACCCTGATGGACACGGACGACACCGATGGTCCGCTCCGGATGGCGACGGATGTCGCGCAGCCGCTTGCCAGTGCCGGTGATGATGACCCACCCATCGGCAAGGTTGGGCGCAGGCACGGGCAGGTCAATGACACCCTGAGGCGCAAAGCTGGCGTCCATGCCCGACAGCTCACGCGCGAACACTGAGATGTTACCCGCTCCGCCCTCGCTCGCGCCGATTTCGGCGACCCGCTGCCCCACCTCTCCCATCGCCTCGAGAATCACGCCAAAATCGCTAGCGCTCACAAGTCCCTCGCTATGGTAAAGCGCTCCAGTCTATTGGAAGCCGCCGCCGGCGACGGCCAGACCTCGCTCGGCGCGCACCCTGGCTTCGTAGCCACTGGCGCGATACGCCGCCAGGGGATCGGTTGGGACGCCCATCTCAGCGCGCACTTCGACCAACAAGGGGCGCACATCCATACGGTAGGCGTCGGTCAGAAGCTGGTGGGCAAGCAATACGTCGCCTGCCGCCTGCGCCTCGGCCAGCGCGGCGCGCGGCACGAGCAACGCCTTGGCGTAAGCCTCCTGGCAGTTCAACGCCGAGTAGATCATGGGCAGCACCTTGCCCTCGATATTGTGGCACTGGTCGATCATGTACGCTACCTGCCCCACCGTCGCCGCGGCGACGGAGTCCCTCTCCTGCTCGGCCGCCACCAACTCATTGTAGATGAGGAACAACTCGTAGGGGTTGACGCTGCCCACGATCAGGTCGTCGTCGGCGTACTTACGATTGTTGAAATGGAAGCCGCCCAGCCGTCCCTCGTCCAGCAGTACGGCCACGATCTGCTCGATGTTCACGCCCTGGGCGTGGTGGCCCAGATCGACCAGCACCTGCGCCCGCTCGCCGAGCTTGAGGCACAGCGCGTAGGCTGTGCCCCAGTCGGGAATGTCGGTGCTATAGAAGGCCGGCTCGAAGAACTTGTACTCGACCAGCATGCGGCCCGTGTCAGGCAGATGCTCGTAGACGACGCGCAGCCCATCTTCGAAGCGACGTTTGCGCTGCGCCAGGTTGTCCTGCCCCGCGAAGTTCGTCCCATCGGCGAACCACAGGCTCAGCACATCGCTGCCCACGAGGTACATGATCTCGCAGCACTCGATCAGGTGATCCAGCGCCTGAGCGCGCACCGCCGGGTCAGGGTTGCCCAGCGAGCCGAGCTTGTAGCCGTCATGCTGGAAGACGTTGGGATTGACGGCCCCGATGCGCACCCCCTGGGCCTCGGCGTATTGTTTCATGGCCGTGTAGTCGTCATCTTCCGGTTTGTCCCACGGAATATGGATGGCGACCGACGGTGCGATACCCGTCATGCGGTGGACCATGGCGGCATCGTCCAGCTTCTGGCGGGTCGTGGTCGCCGCGCCGGGCCAGGCGAAGGCCTTGAAGCGCGTGCCACTATTGGCGTAGCCCCAACTAGGCGTCTCGATGCGCTGCGCCTTGAGCGCGGCTTTGACCGTAGGCACGTCGATGCCCTGGGACGCCACCGTATCGACCAGGGCCTCGTAGGCGGCATGATGCTGATTCATCCAGAGTCTCCTCAGTCCAGGTGGAAGACCTCTTCAAGCGTCAGCATGGCCTGGTCGGCGCGCCGGCCCGGCTGAATCTCGAAGAAGCCGTCCATGTAGGCCTGCCAGCGCCGGTTGACGTCTTCCTCATCCATCCCGGCCAGGGCGGCCTCGAAGGTGTCATCGACCTCGACGTAGCCGAACAGTAGGCCGTCGGACCGCATAAAGAGCGAGTAGTTGCGCCAGCCGTGGCGGGTCAGCGCGTCCAGCATCTCCGGCCACACCGCAGCATGGCGAGCGCGGTACTCGTCGATGAGTTCGGGCTTGACCTTGAGTTGGAAGCCAACGCGACGCATAGAGTCTCCTGCCAGTGGCGGCTTGACGTAGCGGCGCGCGTGCCCCAGAATGGTGTCGCGGTCTGCGCGCTCGCCGCCCACGGCCAGTATACCACACGCGGGGATGCCCGGCAACGGATTTTCGCGCCGAGGGGCCGCCAGGCGACCCGCAGACGCAAGCCCATCGAAATGCTGATTACAGGGCGGGAGGTGAGGGATGAGCGTACCCGACACAGAATATATCGCCTGGCTGGTGGGGCAGTCGATGCTCAATCACGCCAGGCGGCTGGCGGCGAGCTACACGGGGCGCGGCCGCCTCTGGCAGCGGCCCTATGCCGAGGCGCGTCCCCGCGACGCATCATCCCTGGCCCCCGTCTGGTTCACCGCCTACCCGCCGGCCATCATCACCCGCCCCGGCGAGTCGGTGCTGCAAACCCTGGGCGACGCCAGGCTGTGGGACGCGCTAGCCGAGATTGGCGTCCGCGCCATCCACATCGGGCCGACCAAGCAGGCGGGCGGCCTTCAAGGCCGCGACTTCACGCCCACCATCGACGGCAACTTCGACCGCATCGGCTTCGGCATCGACCCGGCCGCCGGCACGGAGGGCGAGTTCCGTGCCCTGGTCCGCACCGTCGACGCCCATGGAGCCATCGCCATCGACGACATCATCCCCGCCCACACCGGCAAGGGGCCAGACTTCCGCCTGGCCGAGATGCGCTACGGGGACTACCCAGGCATCTATCACATGGTGGAGATTCACGAGGCGGACTGGCCGCTGCTGCCACCCGTGCCGCCGGGTCAGGATGCCGTGAATCTGTCGCCCGCCACCGTCGACACCCTCCAGGCTAAGGGCTACATCGTCGGCCAGCTGCCCCGCGTCATCTTCTACGAGCCGGGCATCAAGGAGACGGATTGGAGCGCCACCGACGTTGTGATCGGGGCCGACGGCGTGGCGCGGCGCTGGGTGTACCTGCATTACTTCAAGGCCGGGCAACCTGCCCTCAACTGGCTCGACCCCACCTTCGCCGCTCCCCAGATGATTCTCGGCGATGCCTTGCACTCCCTGGACGTGCTGGGCGCACGGATGCTGCGCCTGGACGCCAACGGCTTCCTGGGCATCGAGACTCGCCCCAACGCTCGCGCTTGGTCGGAGGGCCACCCGCTGTCCGTGGTCGGCAACCAGTTGATCGCGGGCATGGTGCGCAAGGCGGGCGGCTTCACCTTCCAGGAACTGAATCTAACTGTGGACGACATCGCTGCCATGTCCCACGGCGGGGCCGACCTGTCCTACGACTTCATCACCCGCCCCGCCTACCAGCACGCCCTGGTCACCGGCGACACCACCTTTCTGCGCCTCATGCTGCGCATCATGCGCGAGTACGACATCGACCCAGCAGCCTTGATTCACGCTCTGCAGAATCACGACGAACTGACCCTGGAACTGGTCCATTTCTGGATGGGCCACCCCGACGAGATTTTCACCCTAAAAGGCCGCGAGTGGACCGGCGCTGAACTGCGCCGCCATATCCGCGCGGTAATGTACGAACGGCTTGCGGGCAAGCACACACCCTACAACCTGCGCTTTGTTGAGAACGGCGTCGCCTGCACGACAGCCAGTATCATCGCCGCCGCGCTGGGCATCCGCGACCTGGATGCCCTGACCGACGAGCAAGTGCGCCAGATTCGGCGCGTCCACCTGCTGCTGGCGATGTACAACGCCTTCCAGCCCGGCGTGTTCGCCCTGTCCGGCTGGGACCTGGTCGGCGCGCTGCCGCTGCCCGCCGAGACGGTCGCGGCGCGGCTGGCCGACGGCGACACACGCTGGATCAACCGGGGGGCCTACGACCTCATGGGTGTCAACCCCGACGCCGCCACGTCGCCCGACGGCCTGCCACGGGCGCGCGCCCTGTACGGCTCGCTGGCTGAGCAGATGGCTCAGGGGGACTCCTTCGCCCGCCAATTGCAGCGGCTGTTGGCGATACGCCAGCGGTATCAGTTGCACGCCAGCCGTCAGGTGGATGTTCCCGACGTCATCAGCCGCGGGCTGCTGGTCATGGTCCACGAGCTACCCGACGGCGCGCGAATGCAGGTCACGGCCCTCAACTTTGGGGCGCAACCCGTCGAGGAGACAGTCATGCTCGCCAGCGTCCCGCCGGGCATGGTGACCGACATGCTGACGGGCGCAGAGGTGGGGAGGCTGAGAGACGACCAACTGCTCGCTATCAAGCTTGACGGCTACGAGGGGAAGTCGCTCTACGCCTCATCGCCTGGCTTCGCCTTCGCCGCCAGCCGCGCCTGGTAGTAGTTGCACACGTCGTTGACGACGCAACGCTCGCATTTCGGGTTGGCCCAGGTGCAGATGCGGCGTCCGTGGGTGAGCAGGGCGATATGGAAATTGTAGTACACATCGGGATCGCGGGGCAGGAGCAGCAACAGGTCGCGGTGGGCCTGCTCCGGTGTGACCCTGGGGCCAATAAGGCCGATACGCTGCGACACCCGATGCACGTGGCTATCAACCGGCATGGCCTCCTTGTGGAAGTTGAACAGCAGCACCAGCGACGCCGTCTTGATACCCACACCGGGCAGGGACGTCAGCCACGCCAGCCCCTCCGCGACCGTTCGCTCAGCCAGGAAGTCGATATTGTAGCTGCCGCCGGTGCGCTCGCCGATGATGCGGAGGGCGCGCTTGATATTGCGCGCCTTCGCCTCCGGGAAGTTGACACCGTGGATGGCCGCCTCGATGCCCTCGACCGGCGCGTCGGCGATACCCTGCCACGAGCCATACGCCTGCAGCAGGCGGTCCATTGCCGCCCACTCCTGCTCCGACGTGGTGCGATGCGAGAGCATCGTGGACACAAGCTCGCGCATGGCATCGCGGCGCGGCTTCCAGGGCCGGTAGCCATAGTGGGCCACCAGCCGCTCGTACACCAGCATCGCCTTCATCCGCAGTTCGTCCATGTCTGGTACACGCCTCGCTCCTGATTCGATTATAGCCATAGCCAGCATGGCTGTATAATACACACCATCGCGCGCGCTGCCCTCGAGCGCATCCCCGGTGCGTCTACCTATGATCATCACCTTCATTATCCTTGCGGCAACCATCCTGCTGTTCGTCTTCAGCAAGCTGCGCCCCGATCTGGTAGCAGTGCTGTCGCTGCTAGCCCTCTACCTCAGCGGCGTCATCACTACCCAGCAGGCGCTGGCGGGCTTTGCCGACTCGACCGTCATCCTTATCGCTGCCCTGTTCGTTGTCGGCGAAGGACTGTCGCGGACGGGCATCACAGCCTGGCTGGGTGAACAGCTCTTGCAGCGGGCAGGCGATAGCGAGACCCGCCTGCTCATCGTGCTGGTGGTCGGCACGGCTCTTATTTCTTCTATGCTGAGCAATACAGGCACGGTCGCCATGCTCCTCCCGGCGGCGGTGGCCGCGGCCTGGCGTATAGGTAGCATCCCGTCGCGGTTCCTGATGCCGATGGCCTTTGGCGCGAGCCTCGGCGGATTGCTGACCCTGATCGGCTCGCCCACCAACATCGTCGTCTCCGACACCCTCAGCGCGGCGGGGCTGGCGCCCTTCGGCTTCTTTGAATTCGCCAAGATCGGGCTGCCCTTGCTGCTGGCCGGTGTCGTGTTGATGAGATTCGCTGCCCCGCGACTGCTCACCGACCGACCCAGCGGCGACCGCCCCGTCGACCTTCAGGCGACGATGGCTCAGATGGCCGACTCCTACGGACTGCTATCGAGGCTCTTCGTGCTCTCCATCACCGCCGAATCCGACCTGGCAGGCAAGACCCTGCGCGATCTGGCATTGGGCGAGCGCTACTCGCTGACGGTGCTGCGTATCGAGCGTCAGCGCGCCGAAACCAGCCGCCCCTTGACACGGCGACTCGTCCCCAGTCACTTCGACAGGGACGATGATGATGACGAGCTAACCGTACCGGGCGGCGACACTGTCGTGCAAGTTGACGACAAGTTACTCGTCAAGGGCACGCGAGAGGATGTCGCCCGTGCCGCCGACGCACTGCATGTCCCCGCGATCTCCGTCAAGAGCGACGAGAGTGGCCTGGCCGACATCATGCTGTCCCACGAAGTGGGGCTGGCCGAGATTCTTGTCGCCCCTCGTTCTGACTACGCCGGGCATACCCTCGCCGAGAGCGACATCGCTGCCAAGTTCAACGTCCAGGTCATCTCTCTGCTGCGCGGTGACCGCCTCATGCCACGCCAACGCACGCGGCTAGAACTGGGCGACACCCTGTTGGTGCGGGGCCGGTGGGCCGACATCGAGCGGCTGCGCGACGAGCAGGCCAACTTCGTTGTGGTCGGTGATCCCCAGGCAGTGGCTCGCCAGGTGGTGGATTTCGGCCCGGCATCCTTCATCGCCCTCGTGGCCCTGGTAGGCATGATCATCTTGATGGTGACCGGGATAGTTCCCACTGTCATCGCGGCCCTCATCGCAGCCGTCGTCATGATTCTAGGCCGCGCGGTGACGGCGGAGGGCGCATATCGGGCTATCAACTGGTCCACAGTCGTGCTTATTGCGGCCATGCTGCCCATGAGCACGGCTATGGAGGTCACCGGCGGCGCGGAGTTCCTCGCCAACTCATTGGTACAGACCCTGGGCAGCATTGGCCCCCTGGCGATTCTCGCCGGCGTCTTCATCTTGACGGCTCTCTTGAGCCAGGTGATGAGCAACACGGCCACCGTTGTTCTGTTAGCGCCCATCGTCATGCAAACCGCGCAGCAGCTTCAGACATCGCCCTACCCGCTCATGATGGCGACAGCGGTTGCCGCCGCGGCGGCATTCCTCACGCCCATCGCCTCACCTACCAACATGCTGGTCTTCACGCCGGGCGGCTACCAGTTTAGCGACTTCTCGCGCCTCGGCCTACCGTTGCTGCTGCTTGTCTTTGTCGTGAGCATCGTACTCATCCCAGTCATCTGGCCGTTCTCGTAGCCCTCGGCATCACAGGTTACGCAGCATCGAGGGAGCGCGGCGCGGGCCAAGAATGAGGTACTTATGGCTGACCAGACATCCGTCCGCACAATTGGAGTTCTCACCAGTGGCGGTGACGCGCAGGGGATGAACGCGGCGGTCCGCTCAGTGGTGCGAACAGGCCTGAGCCGGGGCGCAAAGGTGTTCGCCATTTACGAAGGCTATCAAGGCATGGTCGAGGGCGGCGACTACATTCGCCCTATGAACTGGGATAGCGTGGGCGGTATCTTGCAGCAGGGCGGAACCATTATCGGCACGGCGCGCTCTGAGGAGTTCCGCACGCTAGAGGGACGCCGCAAGGCCGTCAAGAACCTCATCAACCACGGCATTGATAGCCTGATAATCATCGGCGGCGACGGCAGCCTGACCGGGGCCAACTTGCTGCGCCAGGAATGGCCCGACCATCTGGCGGAACTGATTGCGACGGGCGAAATCAGCCAGGCGCTGGCCGACATCCACGCGAAGCACATCATGGACGCGCTGGTCGGCTACATCCACAGCGACAGGG
>CAZJJF010000001.1:0-24010 GCA_964546245.1 uncultured Anaerolineales bacterium | reverse complement strand
GGAGTGGCCGGGCCTCCTGGCCGAGCTGGTGCAGGCCGGCGAGGTGACGGCGGAGGTGGCCGCCGCGCACCCGCAGCTCGCCATCGTGGGCCTCGTGGGGTCCATCGACAACGACATGTTCGGCACGGACATGACCATCGGTGCGGATACCGCCCTGCATCGCATCGTTGAGGCCGTGGATGCCATCATCAGCACTGCCGCCAGTCACCAGCGCACCTTCGTCGTCGAGGTCATGGGCCGTCACAGCGGCTACCTGGCCTTGATGAGCGCCATCGCCACCGGCGCTAACTGGGTCTTCATTCCCGAAAGCCCGCCGCCCGATCCGTGGGAAGAAGAGATGTGCAGGGCGGTGCATAGCGGGCGAGACGCGGGGCGGCGACACACCATTATCATCGTTGCCGAAGGCGCGCAGGACAGCCAAGGCACGCCCATCGAGGGCGAGTATGTGCGCAAGGCGCTGGCAGACAGGCTGGGCGAGGATGTGCGGGTGACGATCCTGGGCCACGTGCAGCGCGGGGGCGCACCGAGCGCCTACGACCGCTGGCAGAGCACCGTGCTGGGCTATCACGCCGTGGACGAGGTACTGACCGCCCAGCCGACCGACGAGCCGAAGCTCATCGGTATTCGCCAGAACGAGGTCGTACACTCGCCCTTGATGGAGAATGTCCGCAAGACCCACGAGCTCGCCCAGGTGATAGCAGACCACGACTATGACAGGGCGATGGAAATGCGGGGTGGCAGTTTCGCCGAATCGCTGCGCATCTTCCGGACTCTCATGCGCGCCGCGCCGCGCAGCCCCGCCCCCGGCCGCCGTCGGCTCAAGATTGTGGTACTCCACGCGGGCGGCCCCGCGCCGGGCATGAACACCGCTGTGCGTGTGGCGGTACGCCTCGGTATGGACCAGGGCCATGCCATCATGGGAGCCTATAACGGTTTCGAGGGCCTGGCTAAGGGCCACATCTACGACATGGGCTGGATGAGCGTTCACGGCTGGGTGCTGCGCGGGGGGGCGGAGTTAGGCACGAGTCGCCGCATCCCCGAAGGCCGCGACTTCTACAACATCGCGCGCCACCTGGAGGAACACCAGATTGACGGATTGCTGATGATTGGCGGCTGGGCTGGCTACAGCTCGGCCTATCAACTCTACACACGGCGCAACGAGTTCCCGGCCTTCAACATCCCGATTGTTTGCGTGCCCGCCACCATCAACAACAATGTCCCCGGCTCCGACTTCAGCATTGGCGCCGACTCGGCTCTCAACGGCATTGTGCTCGACGTAGACAAGATCAAGCAGTCTGCCGTCGCCACGCGCCGTGTATTCGTTGTCGAGGTGATGGGGCGCGACTGTGGCTATCTGGCGCTGGTGAGCGCAATGGCCAGCGGCGCAGAGCGGGCCTATATACCTGAGGAGGGCATCAATCTCACCGACCTGCAACACGACCTAGCGAGCCTGGTTGAAGGTTTCAGGCGCGGCAAGCGCCTGGGCCTGATGATTCGGGGCGAGAACGCAGACGAGATTTACTCGACGGCCTTTCTGGCGGCCCTTTTCGAGAAGGAAGGCCGTGACCTGTTTGATGTGCGTCAGGTCATCCTCGGCCATGTGCAGCAAGGCGGCAATCCCAGCCCCTTCGACCGCATCCAGGCGACCCGCCTGGCATCCCACGCCATCGACTATCTGGCGGCGCAGGCCCAGGCGAATTCTGCCGAGGGGGGGCTGATCGGTCTACGTGGCGGCAAGATTCTGACGACCAATCTGGCTGACCTGCCCCGCCTCACTGACCCGAAGGCGCAGCGGCCCCGCGAGCAGTGGTGGCTGCGCCTGCGGCCCATTGCGACGATCATGTCGCTGCACGAGCCGCCGCAAATCGAGTGAAGCGTCATCAGGCCGAGGCGACCATGCGGGCCGTGCGGCAAAGCAAAGGGGTTCCCAACCGTCTGGCTGGGAACCCCTGCGTGTACTGGCCGACGATGGTCGGCTCGGTCAGTCAAACTCACCAAGCACAAGGCGCAACCGATCGAGGAGGTCGCCTAGCTCTGTCACGAGCGCCCGAATCCGGTCGATGTCTAGCTTCAGATCCTCACAGCCTCTGGCCTCAGCATAGTGGCCGTTGCCGCTGGCGGCCAGACGCAAGGCCGAGCCATTAGCGTGTGCCGGGATGGGCGCGCCAGCCCATATCTCGCGCTGTACCTGGGGCATCTCGTCGAGGGACAGTCCTTGCCGAAGTCGCTCGGCCATCCGCGCCAGATGCGGCTCAGGCTCGATCTGCATCTCGCGCCGTAGCGACGCGACCAGCATCTCGTAGGCGCGCAAGGCCAGACCCGCCTCGCCCACCCGACTGGCGTAACGCATACAGCGCGCCACACCCGCCTCCGACATGGGGTAGCGTATCAGGCCGCGGCGGCACGCTGTCACCGCCGCATGGTAGTCGTTGCGCGCGGCGTGAGCGTCCGCGAGCTTGAATAGAATCGTCTCGTGGGCCAGCGCCAGACGCTCACGCTCGACCTGGGCCCAGTCGGCATATAGATCATCGGGCAAATAGACGCCGCCATATAGGCGTACCGCTTCGTCGAGACACTGTAGGGCTTGCGGCGCGCGCGGGTCGATGTCAGCGACCCCCAGGAGCGCATCGGCATCTACCCAACAGCCATCGAGGCTCAGCTCAATCGTATCGCCGTCGGCTCGCACATATTGACTGGGCGAGCGCGGCAGGCGGTCAGGTTCGAGGGCGCGACGCAGATCACTGGTGGCAATGTACAGATTCCGCTCCGCGGCAGCCCTGCTCGCGGTCGGCCAGATCCACTCCGCCAGTTGCTCCTTGTGGATAGCCTGTTTGCGATAGGTCAGCAGGACTTTGGCCAGGGCCAGCGCGCGGTGGCTGCCCCAAACCGAGCGCGGGAGAGGCTGCCCCTCGTGGTACACGGTGAAGCTACCAAGAGACTGGAAGCGGAGCGTCATGGCTGTCCCCTTGTGCCATCGGTATTCACGCTGTCAGTGCATCGTTCAACTGGGGAAGCAATAGCGGGGGGGGCGCTGAGGGTTCCGAAAGGCGCGGAATCCGAAGCGGCGGCCGGGCAGGTCCTTCCCCTGGGCAGCCTGCCGAGGCACGGTCTGGCGCGCGCCTGGTTCACAAACTGACAGGTCCCACCCCTATCAGAACGTGACTGCGGCCCGCAGGGCTGCGAGAGCGTAACGTATCCCACCTCGCCCCACCGGCGAAAGCCCTGCGTGTCGAGACCTCGCTACTGTCTGGTCTCAAACCAGCATCTCGCCGCCCAGTGAGTGCGGTATGGTGTCGGCGTTCGCTTACTCGATTGCCTGTCTTTGTAACGTAAAGTTAGCCTGTGAGTTACGGCCAGGTCACTGAATTCTGGTCAGCCCGATAACTGTCTGCGGCAGCGCTGGCGTAGACCACCTCCGCATGGCGACAGCCCCATGGGCCTGAAGTTGACAGGCCTAGCCGCGCAGTCTATCCTACTGGCACTCTGGTGAGGAAGGCGTCATCGGTATGGATCTCACTCCGGCGGGCCTGGCTCTTATCGCCGCCGCGGCCGTGGCAGGTGGCGCAGTGAATGCTATCGCCGGCGGCGGCACGCTCATCACCTTCCCCGCCCTGACCGCCGTCGGCATTCCTCCTGTCGCGGCGAGCGTGACCAACACGGTGGCGCTGGCGCCTGGCTACCTGGGCGGTGTCATGGCCCAGAAGGGCGATCTGGCTGGGCAGCGGCGGCGGATGCTCATTCTGGCCCCGACCGGTGCGCTTGGCGGCCTGGTAGGCGCCGTCCTGCTGCTCAACAGCGGTGAGCAGACTTTCCGCGCCCTCGTGCCCTGGCTCATCCTGATGGCCACCGGATTGTTGGCCTTCCAGGACCACATTCGGGGCTGGGTGGTACGCCGCCTGACGCAGGCAGGCCAGGACCCTACCCACGAGGGGTGGACCATCCCGCCCGTGTTCCTGGCCGCAGTCTATGGCGGCTATTTTGGCGCGGGCCTCAGCGTTATTCTGCTGGCGGTCCTCGGCCTGGTCATCCACGACAGTCTGACGCGCATCAACGCCTTGAAGCAGGGGGTCGCCTTCGCCACCAACGTGGCCGCCGCGTTGCTCTTCGTCTTCTCGGGGCGGGTCGTCTGGGAAGCGGCGCTAGTCATGGCCGTCGGCGCGCTGGTGGGCGGGGTGCTGGGCGGGCGACTGGCCGGCCGTATCCGCCCCAAGACGCTGCGCACCGTCGTCGTCATCATCGGCGTCATCGTCGCCGCCATCTACCTGTTCCGCTAACGCAGCGACCCAAGACAAAGGACCGAGGACCAACCGGCTAACCCCATTGGTCCTCGGTCCTTTGCCGTTGGTCGCCTTCGCGCTAGCCGCCGCCGACAGGCGGGTAGAGGTCCACGTGGTCGTCGTCGGCGACCCACGCCTCGTCGATGACGACGGCGTGGCCGTTCACGGCGGCCACGATGATCTCGGCCCTCGGCACACCCAACTGGCGCAGCAGGTCGAGCAGCAACACCCGTTCCGCCAGCGGTATCTCGACATCCATACGCCGCTGAGCGTCGTACCAGTTGAGGTGGCCGCCGAGATGCACGCGCATCACGCGACGCCCGCCACCTCCGCCGCCCAGTCAATAGCCAACTCCTCAAGCTTGGGGAGTGTTGGCAACCCCGTCGTCGGGTTCCAGCCCTTCACCTCATAGAGATTGGACAGTGCGCGCTCGAAGTCCTCCCGCGCTATGGCAACGCCTTGCAGCGCGCCGTTCTCCAGCGGCGTGAAGAGACGGTCAGGCAGGCGGTCGTCGGTGCGGCTGAATCCCTCGCGGGCGTTGAACAGGCGGGCCAGGTTGGTGGCTCGCTCGCCGACCGCCAGGATATCCTTCACCTCCCAGTCCCAGCCCGTCGCCGCGTTGACCGCCGTGACGACATCCTCGACCTGGATGTACGAGCGGGGGGCCGGACCGAAGAAGCATAGCCCGATAACCTTCTCCGCGCTGTTCCAGTTCTCCAGGACAGCATAGTTGGCGGCTTTCTGGCGGCTGGTGTCCCGTGGCGGCAGGGCCGTGGTAATGCCCAGGGGCATAGCGCCCTTGAAGGACACCGACTCCGGGTTCGCCACGGTGGGATCGTGGGCGGCCACCAGATGGTCTGCGCCGTTCTCCGATACTGCGTAGCCCAGTCCGACGCCGAACTTGCCGCGCGGGTCGTGCATGGGTAGTTCCTGGCCCTTGACGTGCAGGGCAAAATACGGTGCGTCCCCGCCGATGACCTCCGCAGCGCGCTTGACGCCTTCGGCCAGCAGGTTACCGATACCGCGCCGATGGGCAATCATGTCCACCATCTGAAGCATCGCCCCGGCATTGCCGAAGCGCAGGTCCACCCCATCGGTGTCATCCAGGCCAATGAGACCGTGCTCGAAGCACTCCATGGCGAAGGCCACCACCGACGCGGTAGAGATAGCGTCGAGAGTGTGGCGGTTGCACAGTTCGTTGGCCTTCGCGATAGCCTGCAAGTCGTCGACACCACAGTTGGAGCCGAAGCCGCTGACCGCTTCGTACTCCGGGCCGCCATACTGGTCGGACACCTGGTAGCGATCTTCCACCTTGACCTCGCGCTTGCAGCGAACGGCGCAGGCGTAGCAACTCTTGCGCGCCGTTAGCAACTCGCCTTCGTAGGCCTCCCACTTGATACGGTCCACGCCCTCGAACGCGCCCTGGCGGAAGTTGCGCGTTGGCAGGATGCCTGCCGCGTTGAGGGCGGCGGTGATGCCGGGCGTGCCCTTCTCCTGCAAGTCCCACGACTGGGGATGCTCTTTCACGGACTTCGCCAGCCGCCGCCCCAATTCGATAACCGGCTGCGGGTCGCGGGCATACTGAATCCACTTGCCGCTACCCCGCACGGCGACGGCCTTGACCAGCTTCGACCCCATGACCGCGCCCATGCCATTGCGGCCATTGTAGTGGCGCAGGTCGTTGGTAATGGAGGCGTAGCGAACGAGATTCTCGCCACCGATGCCGATCTGCAAGACCCGCGTTATCTTGTCGCCGGTCTCGGCGCGAATCGCCGTCTGGACCTCCAGCGGCTCGCGGCCCCAGAGATGCGTCGCGTCCCGAATCTCCACCTTGTCATCGCGGACGTCTATCCACACCGGCTGGGGTGCGCGGCCGGTCAAGACTATCGCCTCCCAACCCGCCATCTTCAGCTCCGGCCCCCAGAAACCCGCCGCCTCCGACTCACCATAGGTCCCGGTCAGCGGCGAGCGGGCAATGGCCGAAAAGCGCGTCGCTGTCGAGAAGGGCGCGCCCGTCAGTAGCCCGCTGGCGAGCACCAAGACGTTATCGGGACCGAGGGGATCGACGTTGGCAGGCAGGTGGCGCAGCAGAAGATACGCGCCCAGCGCCTTGCCGCCCGGATAGAGGCGATACGTATCCTCGTCGAGGGTCTCTACGCGGATCGTGCCGTGGGTCAGGTCCACCCACAGGATTCGGCCTGTCGTGCCAAAGGCCATGCTGTGCCTCCCTGAGTGCCACGCGAGATGCGGCTGCCGCTATGACGCACTATTCGCACTACTGATGTACTCACTAATGAAGCGAGCAAACGACTCGAAATCGCCCAGGTGATTCTGGAGATAGTCGTAGACCTTGTGCGGATCTACCTGCAAGTACATATGGACCAAGACGTTGCGAAATTGGGCCATGGGCGCCAGCCGTTGCGCGAAGTCCTCTGGCAGCACACCGATGGCCGCCAGAGTGGGAAAGACATCCCGATACGCGGCAGGAACCGCCACCGATTGCTCGGCCAGGATGATCGTACCAATGTCGAGCGCGGCCTGGATGGCAACCTGGAAGTGGCGCTCCGTGGCGGCCGAGACGAGCCGATCGGCCACGAATTCGTCATAGCTCAGGGGCTGCACTTCCCGCAAGGCGTTGACGGAGACGGCGATAGCGCTCAAGCGCGCCACGATGGGGGTTAAATCCATGCAGGAGCTTCCCTTCGCGCGCCCGCTCCAGAATGGCGCGCTCATGCTGCTCGATCACCGGACTGAAGTCTAGATACATGCTCACCGTTCGCGCCGTGAAGGCGATTCTGGCATCTTCATCGCGGCAGGCCAGAAGTATCCCATCGCGGAGAATACGATAGGCGAGGGCGAGAGGCGCCTCATTCAGAATGACGACATCCAGGCGGCCGCCATCGACAATCGCCTCGAGACCCGCCATGAGAGTCAGCCGGGCCGCGAAGTATTGATCCTCGCGGACCTCACGGTCGAGCAAGACCGCCACGTCAACGTCCGAGAGTGGCCCCGCCTGGCCGCGGGCGTGCGAGCCGAACAAATACGCGACGCTGACGACACCCTTCGTCGCCACATACGCAGCGAGTTCGCTCCGCAATGCTTGTGGTCCAAGAGGCATGCCTCAACCTACACAATCTAGCGTACAGCGCACCACAGTCGACCAGGGAATTATAGCACATGCAACGCCTGTTCTCTCAACCCGCGCCGCACGTCATGCGAAACGCGGCCAGGCGCTAGCGGCGCGCGCGGTACAGCTCGCCAAACTTGGCGTCCAGGTAGTCGAGATACGCTGCGGGGTCGAGGTCGCGGCCGGTGGCGCGCACGAGAATCTCGCGCGCGCTGAAGGCGCGGCCGTGACGGTACATGTGCTCGGTCAGCCAGCGGCGGAGCGGCGTGTAGTCGCCACGCCCCAGCGCAGCGTTCAGGCCCTCGGTTTGCTGCCGCGCCGCCTCGAAGAGCTGCACCGACATGATATTGCCGATGGTGTAGGTTGAGAACGAGCCAAAGGAGCCAGATGACCAATGGATATCTTGAAGGACGCCCAGGCTATCATCAGGCGGGGTGAGGCCGAGATACTTCTGCATCCCGGCATTCCACGCCTGAGGCAGATCCCGCACGGCGAGGCGGCCGTCGAGCAACGCCATCTCCAATTCCACACGCAGCATGATGTGGAAGTTATACGTGACCTCGTCGGCCTCGACGCGGATGAGGGACGGCCGCACCTGGTTGACAGCGCGGTAGAACAGCTCGTCGGTGACATCCCGCAACTGCGTGCGGAAACATTGGCGCAGGCGTGGGAAGTGGCGCACCCAGAAGTCTCGCGAGCGCCCGATGAGATTCTCCCACAGCCGCGACTGCGACTCGTGAGCGCCGTAGCTCGTACCGCCCACGGCGTATTGGCCCACGAAGTCTGTCGTGAGCGCCGAGCGAGTCAGGGCTGGCGCGACGCCCTGCTCGTATAGAGCGTGGCCCGTCTCGTGGAACACGCCGAACAGGGCGGCAGGCAGGTAGTTCGGGTTGTAGCGCGTGGTCATCCGCACATCGTTGCGAGTGAAGGAAATCTCGAAGGGGTGCGCCGACCGGTCCAGCCGCCCGCGCTTCAAATCGTAGCCGAAGGACTGGGCTACTTCCAGGGCGAAGTCGCGCTGCTTGTCCTCAGGATAGTCGCGCCTCAGAAAATCGTCGCGTACAGTGACATGCGAGGCCTGAGTGCGCGCCAGGAGGGGCGACAGGCGGGCGCGCAGGCGGGCAAACAGGTCCTCGAGGCGCGCGGCGGTCATATCCGGCTCGTACCGAAGTAGTAGGGCATCGTAGGGATGCCCCTCGTAGCCGATGGCGTCGGCCAGGCGACGCTGCAACTCGAGCATGCGCTCCAGGCTGGGCGCGAAGCGAGCGAAATCGTTGGCGGCGCGGGCATCGACCCATACCTGTTGGGCGGCGGCGCGATAGGCGGCCACCTCGCCCAGCAGCGGCGCGGGAATGCGACGCATCAGGTCGTATCCTGTGCGGGCATGGCGCACGGCCCGCACAGGATATGAGTCGGGGTCGGCGTCGCCCAGTTCGATCTCGGCCGCGTCAAGGAGGCGCGCCGTGGCATCACTGGCGAACCGCTCCTGGGCCAGCTGCGAGAGCGTGGCGAGTTGCTGCGCGCGGGTCGCCGCACCGCCCGGCGGCATCTGGGTGCGCGCATCCCAGGTTAGGACCGACAGAGCGTTCAGGATGTCGTTGATAGTCGCGATGTGGGCTGTGAAGTCCTGATAGCCAGACACGATAGGCACTCCTCTAGGGTCGTGCGTCTAGAGCAGCGACGCGCGCTATGGTGTTTTCCGTACCAATTGGGACACGGCGCTATGCTAGTCGGTCGCTCGCGGGGCGTCAAATGCGTGGTGAGTCGTTACCGCCAGGGGGACAAGTCTTCCCTGCCGCCGCGCCGGGCCGGTGTAAGCTACGGGGGTAATCTCGCGCGCGGAGGTAGATTTCGGCATGACCTGTCATACGGCAGCGGCAGTCAGTTCGGAGCCGTTCGCCTCCCTCATCATCCTCGCGGGCCAGCCCAACGTAGGCAAGTCCGTCCTTTTCAAGCGACTCACTGGCCGCTATGCGACCGTCTCCAACTACCCCGGTACCACCGTCGAAGTCACCCAGGGCCAGCTTGTTCTCGACGGGCGGCCCGCCCTTATCGTCGACGCCCCCGGCATCAACAGCCTCACCTCCATGTCGGACGACGAGCGCGTCACCCGCGACCTGCTGCTCACCCGTTCACCCGACGTAGTGGTGCAAGTCGCCGACGCCAAGAACCTCGCCCGTGCCCTGTTCCTGACCCTTCAGTTCGCCGAGATGCAGACGCCATTGGTGCTGGCTCTCAACATGATGGACGAGGCCGCGCGACGCGGCTTCCACATTGATACTGCGCGCCTGGCTGAGATGGTCGGCATCCAGGTTGTCCCCACGATCGCAACCCGTGGCGAAGGCATCGATGATCTCGTCGGCTCTCTGACTACCGCCCAGGTCCCCCGGCTTCGCATGACCTACTCGCCGCCGGTCGAGGCGGCCATCGCGACAGTCGCGAGCCTGCTGCCCTCCGACCAGGCAGCGCGGCGCGGGCAGGCCGTGATGCTGCTGGCGGGTGACTCAGCCGACACAGGCGGCCTGTCACCGGCGGCAACCGCCATCCTGACCGAGGCGCGAGCGGCATTACGTAGCGAATTGGGACGACCGGTGGCCCATACCATCGCCCAGGAGCGTTGGCAGGCTGTCGCCGCCCTCATCCCTCAGGTGTTCACACGGGAGATGCGACCGGCCACGACCTGGCGGGAACGTCTGGGCCGTTTGGCGGTCCATCCGATTCTAGGCTGGCCCATCCTGATGGCTGTCCTGTTCATCGTCTACAAGTTTGTCGGCGAGTTCGGCGCGGGCACGCTGGTGGATTGGCTGGAAGGGACGGTCATCCAGGGCTGGCTACTGCCGCCGATTCTCAACGCGGTAGCGGCATCGGGCCTGCCCCCACTGGCGCAGGACTTTCTCGTCGGTGAATATGGGCTGCTGACGATGGGCCTGTCCTACGCAATCGGCATCGTGTTACCCATTGTGACCACCTTCTTTATCGCCTTTGGTATCCTCGAGGACTCCGGCTACCTGCCTCGGCTGGCCGTGATGGTCAATCGCGGCTTCAATGTCCTCGGCCTCAACGGCAAGGCCGTCCTGCCTATGGTCTTGGGCCTGGGGTGCGTGACCATGGCGACCATGACCACCCGCATCCTGGGCACGCGCAAAGAACGCATCCTGGCGACGCTGTTGCTCGCGCTGAGCATCCCGTGCTCGGCTCAGTTGGGTGTCATCCTGGCCATGACGGCGTGGCTCACGCCGATAGGCCTGGGCTTGTGGGCGACGGTGGTAGTGGGCGTGCTGCTCCTGGTCGGCTGGCTGGCGGCGCGGGTCATCCCGGGCAAGCGCTCCGACTTCATCCTGGAACTACCACCGCTACGGCTGCCGGAGCCGGGTAACATCGCCCTCAAGACGATTACCCGCGTTGAGTGGTACCTCAAGGAAGTCATCCCCCTATTCCTACTGGCGACGGTGTTCTTGTTCGCGCTAGATTACAGCGGGGCGCTAGCTTATGTCGAGCAGGCTATGTCCCCCCTGGTGCAAGGCTGGCTGGGGCTGCCGGCCGCAACATCTGGCATGTTCCTGTTGGGCTTCCTGCGCCGCGACTACGGCGCGGTCGGCTTGTTCGACCTGGCGCGCACGGGGCAACTATCGCCTCATCAAGTACTGGTCAGCCTGGTGGTCGTGACGCTGTTCGTGCCGTGTGTGGCGACTGTCATGATGATGATCAAGGAGCATGGCTGGAAGGTGGGCGTCGCCATCGTCGCCTTCGTCTTCCCCTTCGCCTTCCTGGTAGGCGGAATAGTCAACCGGCTGGGAGGCTACTAACATGCGCTGCGCCATGTGCGGCTACGAGTTCGATGCGACGGCCCTCGGCTGTCACACCTCATGCCCCCTATCCAAGGGCTGCGCGGTGGTATGCTGTCCGCGCTGCGGCTATTCCACAATCAACCCAGCGCGCTCGCGCCTGAGCGAGTGGGCCGCACGCCTGTTTGGCCCACGAGGCGAGGGCCGCGCGGCAACCAATGGCTGCATCCCCCTGCTGCGCTTGCAACCGGGGCAGGAGGCGCGCGTGGTCAGCCTCGGCGATGATGATAGCAGCGAGGCTTTACATCTCAGCCTGTTCGGCCTGTTCCCCGGCGCGCCTATTCGCCTGCGCCAGACCCGCCCCGTGCCTGTGATTAGCCTGGGCGAGACAGAACTGGCGCTAGACCGCACGGTCGCCGCCAACATTCAGGTCGAGCTTGTCTAGCGCCACGAGTCCATCCTGAGGCTCGGCGCGGGTTGCGCCCCACGCCGAGCCTTGCTATAGTTGCATCTAACGTCGCCGCAGTTCGAGCGCAGGGGTTTGCCGCCCCAATCGCTACCTCACGAGACCCTCCTGTGGACACTTCAGCTACCGTCGCCATCAGCCGCTTACGCGAGATCACCGTCGACAGGGCTCTCAATCTGCTCATCATCGTGGCGCTGGTTGTGTTGTCGCTGTGGCTGGTGCGCGTCGCCGCCCGGCATATCGCCGCGCACCTGACCAAGCCGGATGGCGATCGGGAGCGGCAGGCGCGGCTCGCGACGATTCTGAACGTCGGCAAGCACACCTGCGATACCATTATCATCGGCATCGGCATCATGATGGGGCTACTGGCGCTGGGCATCAATATCGGCCCGGCCCTGGCGGCGGCGGGCGTGGTCGGCCTCGGCATCTCGCTCGGCGCGCAGACCCTCGTCAAGGATTACATCGGCGGTCTCATCATCCTCAGCGAGGACCAGTTCCGCGTCGGCGACACCATCGAGGTCGCCACTGTGACGGGTGTGGTTGAGGCGGTGACACTGCGCACCACGGCTTTGCGGGATGTGAGGGGGCGCATCATCTACGTTCCTAATGGCGACGTGCGCACCCTGGCCAATCACAGTCGCGACTGGTCGCGCGCTATTATCGACCTCAATGTCAACCTGGACGCCGACGTGGGACAGGTGGTCAGGGCGCTGGAGACAGCGGTAGCGCGCGCTAAGGACGATCCTGTTCTCAAGGGCAAGCTTGTGGATGACCCTGAGATTCTGGGCTGGAATAGTTTCAACGACTGGGCCGTGCAGGTGCGCTTGATGGCCAAGACACGTCCTAACGAGCAGGGGGTGGTGTCACGGGTGCTACGCCAGTACGCGCTCGAGGCGCTTAACGAGGCTGACGTACGACTCGCCGTCCCGACCCAGGACCTGCGCGTCCCTACCCCCGAGGCTACGCAACCCTCACCGCCAACAGGCTAGAGGGCCAACAGGAAGGGCCAGGGGGCAATCAGGCTCAGCCCATGCATCGCTCCTCCTTCGTCCCTGATCGCCGCCAGACAGAAATCGCCGCCGCCCCAGGCGAGACGCTCCGGGGCGGCGGTGCTTATGGGGGAGTGCGACTGTCGTGTTGAGAATCTGCCATGCGTCGTGTTAGCGCCAGGCGATTGGGGTATATTCGCGAGAAATGCCTAATTCGGCGGCGCTATTCGCGGCGCAGGCTGTTCGATAGCCTGCCAGTCCAGGGACGGATGCTCGTTGCGGTAATCCCACAGATTCGAGTTCATCGGTTGCCCTGGTGCATCGGTACGCCAGTCAAGCGTCGATAAAGTATCAACGTAGTTGACCGGCTCGGTGGTGAGAAGCCGGAAGGGTATCCCCGGCAACGGCTCATTATCGGTCCGCCAGTCGAGCGTCGAGAGGGTGCTGACGTAGTCCGGCGCGTCAGTATTGAGCAGCGTTACTGGAAAGCGGATCTCGGCCTCAGTGCCAGTGTGCCAGTCGAGCGTCGAGAGGGTGCTGACGTAGTCGACCGGCTCGGTGGTCAGAATGGCGAAACGCGTCGGCGCCGGCTGGTAGTCAGCCTGCCAGTCGAAAGCGGTGAGTGTCGCCACGTAATCCACCGGTTCCAGGTTGAGGTGGGGGATCGGCAGCGTAATGGCTGGCTCGTTGCCGGTCCTCCAGTCGAGGGTCGTGAGCGTGCTGACGTAATCTACCGGCTCCAGGTCGAGCTGGGGCATCGGCAGCGTAACCGCTGGCTCGTTGCCGGTCCTCCAGTCGAGGGTGGAGATGTCCTGCGAGTAGTCTCGCACCTCGGTGACCAGCACGCCACACCCTGCCAGAGAGATGGCTCCCAGAAGGAGCATCCCAATCAGAAACAGAGGTAACAATTTCGGGGTTGTCATGGCTTAGCCTCCCTCAGTCAAAGAGGCGACCGTGACACCTGTCTTGCCCGGCGCCACAGCGCCCCAAGGAAGACAGCCCACTCCCCCAAGAACTCAGTTGTTAAGGTTGCGCCCAGCGAGCCATACTAATATGACGCTGTGCGGCATAACAATCCTACGCGAGTCGAGAGCCGCCGATGGTGCGCTAGCGCGCCACTTACGAACCAGCAACCGTCGGCAGGTTCGCCTTCTTCCAGGCGTTGAAACCGCCGCTGATGCTCTTGACGTTGGTGTAGCCCAGCAGGTTCAAGGCTTGCAGGGTCAGCCCACCGCGGTGGCCGATGGCGCAGTAGAGGATGATGGGTGCGTTCTTATCGGCCGGCAGCTTGTCCAGGTTCTTGGCCAGGTCGCGCAGCGGGATGTTGACCGCGCCCTCGATCTTGCCGTTGTCGGCCAGTTCCTTCGGCTCGCGCACATCCAGAACGAACACCTTCGTAGCGCCCATCTGCTCCTTGGCCTTATCGGGGGCGACGCCGCTGAAGCCGTCGGGCAGACCGCTCAGATACTTGTCTAGCGCGGTCAGTAGCTCGGCGTCCACCTGGGCCGCCGTCCCGGCCTTCGGAGCCTCAGGCGCGCCGGTCGCGACGGGCAGCCCGGCATCCTTCCAGGCATTGAAGCCGCCGCTCATACTCTTGGCGTTGGTGTAGCCGAGCATGTTCAGCGCACCCAGGGCCAGCGCGCCGCGATGACCAACGGCGCAGTAGATGATGATGGGTGCGTTCTTATCGGCCGGCAGCTTGTCCAGGTTCTTGAGCAGGGTGCGGAGCGGGACGTTGACGGCGCCGGCGATGAAGCCGTTATCGGCCAGTTCTTTCGGCTCGCGCACATCGAGGATGAAGGGCTTGGCCGCCTCCATCTGCTCCTTGGCCTTGGCCGGTGCGATGCCGTTGAAGCCGTCAGGCAGGGTCGAGATGTACTTGATCACAGTCGCGCTCAGGTCGGCCTTGGCCGGCTGGGCAGGCGCGGCCGGCTGTTGGGCAGGCGCGGCCGGCTGTTGGGCGGCCGCCTGGGGCTGCGCGGCGGGCGCAGCGGCTTGCTGGCCGCACGCGGCAACCACGAAGGTCAGCGCCACGAGAGCCACAATCAGCAGACGGGGCAGGCTATTGCGAACGTTCATTTCCGGAGTCTCCTCATTTTGACTGCGACGTTAGTTCATTCGCAGTCCGTGAATGGATTTCGTTTGCGGCGACAATGCGCCAGGATTGCGGTCAATCCGCGGTCATCGATTGCGACGCGCGCGCCGCGTCAGAGGCAGAGCTGTCAGCGTCCACCTCCTCTAGCCAGCGCGCGTGTTCCAAACGCGCATAGCCCTCGCTGACATAGCCCGTCGTCATGGAGGGCAGCGCGCCATAGACAAAGGTAAAGTAGACATGGCCGATCAGCAGGATGGTCACAGCCAGCATCGAGACATCGTGGAGGGCGGCCGCTGCCGCTAACCCCGTCGCGCCAAGCTGTCCCTTGGCGAACCACAGCAGCAGGCCTGACACGGTCACGGCTACGAAGGCCAGGAAGGTACCCAGGTGGTGCAGCTTCTGCCCCGCGTTCAGCCGACCCTGCTTGGGCAGGTGCGTCGTGTGGCCGAGGAAGTAGGCAGGGAATCCCTTCAGCCACGCCAGGTCCTCACGATTGTAGGTCAGAATCTCCTTGAGCAGTTCCTGGCCCTTGGCGCGGTTGAGAGCGAAGTACGCCACAGGCAGCGCCATGAACACCAGGGCCGCGGCCCGGTGCAGGCGGGGGGAGACGCCGCCCCACGCCAGGAAGGACAACGGCCCCCACAACAGGGCCAGGCCCGTCACCAGCAGAATCAGCACAGCGACGACACCCAGCCAGTGAACCAGTCGCTGCTCGGGCCGATAGCGCAGCAGACGGCGCTCAGCGAACGTCGCCATGGGGGGCCTCCTTCTCGGCGGCAGCCTCGGCCTGGTGGCCGGCCTTCATTTCCAGACGATGGTTGCGGCGGGCAAAGACGAAGGCCAGGCCGGTTGCTATCAGCCCCAGCGCGGTGAAGCCCTGGGTCAGCGGCTGGACGCCCTTCTGCCAGATATTCACCGACTGGGGAACCTGCGGCGCGGCAGGCAGGCCCAGGCTCTCAGGGTCGTCAGGTAGCACCATGAGCGTGCCCAGACCGCCCAGTTGCGTCTCGCCGTAGACTTGCGCCCTGGGGAACTGGCCGCGAATCTCCTCGACCCGTTGGGCAGCCAGGGCGAGCATCGCCTCACGTGTGCCGAACTTGATGGCCTCCGAAGGGCAGGTCTGCACGCAGTAGGGCACGCCGCCGTTCTGAATCACGTCCAGGCAAGCTGTGCACTTGGAAACGTGGCCGTTGACCAGCTTGGGCACGCCATAGGGACAGGCATCGACGCAGTAGGCGCAGCCGCTGCACCTGGCGGCGTCGACGGCGGTCAGGCCGTCGAGCTTGTACAAGGCGCCAGTCGGACAGACCGCGACACAGCCCGCGTCGGCGCAGTGGTAGCAGCGATGGTGAACAAAGCTGCCGCTAAGATTGGGGAACGTGCCCCGCACCACCTCGCGCACGCGGATGTTCGCCTCACCCTCCTGCAACTCGTTGCCCGCTTTGCAGGCCACCACGCAGGCCTGGCAGCCGATACAGCGTCCCAGATCAACCAGTAGCGCGTTGGCAGTCATGTCACGCCTCCTTCACCAGGCGCACGAAGTTCACCCGCAGTCCGGCGCCGCCAGAGATAGGGTCCAGCGCATAGCGCGTCTGGAGAGCCGTGTCACTGGCGCCCTTCTTGTGGGCGCGTCGCAGGCCGGGCGCGTCGTGACCGAAGCCATGCACCATGTACACCGCATCCTGGCGGATGCGCTGGGTGGCTTTGACTTTGATGGGGCCGCTTTTCGCGCCATCCTGATTCTCCAACCACACTTTGTCACCATCCTTGATACCCAGTCTGGCCGCCACGTCCTCGTTGACCCACACCTCGTTCTCGGGGTACAGTTCGTTGAGCACCGGCGTGTTCTGGGTCTTGGCGAAGGTGTGCAGTGGGTGGCGGCCATAGAGCAGGCGGAACATGCCCGCCGGTGGCTCCTCCACCGGCCGATACGTCGGCATCGGGTCGAGGCGGTCCTTTTCCAACGCCGCCGAGAAGAGTTCTACCTTCTGGCTCTGCGTGGCGAACGGTGATGCACCTTCCTTCTCGAAGTCGGCCAGGTAGGGCTTGCCCTTTTGGACGACTACCCCACCTTGCTCGTGCAGGCTCGCCACGGTCAGGCCGATGGACGCCAGCCGCTCGTTCAGGTAATCCTCAGCCGTCTCCCAGCGGAAGAAATCCTCAAGGCCGAGGCGGATGCCCAGTTCGCGGGCAATCCACCAGCTAGGCTTGCTGTTGCCCAGCGGCTCGACGGCCTGCTCGCGCAGCGCGATGTAAGGCGTCTTGTGGCTGCATGCCCACAGCTCGTCGTAGCGTTCCAGGTACGTCGCCTCCGGCAGCACGACGTCTGACCAGGCGACGTGGTCCTGGGGCAGCGCGTCCACCGTGAGAACGAGGTCCAGCTTCTTGAGGGCTTCCCTGGTGCGCGGCACATTGGGGATAGTGTGCAGCAGGTTCGTGCCGTAGATAACCAGGCCAGTGATGGGATAGGGGTCGCCGCTGATCATCGGCTCGATCAGTTCCTGAATCGCGGTCGCCCCGCGCAGGAACTTGACGCGCGCGCCATCGGCTCGCACCTTGCCCGTGGGTCCAGGAGGCAACCCGGCCTCCTCGCCAGGGACAGCCCCTCAGCCACCGGCGCCGCCCGTCACGGCGTAGGGCGGATGGCCGTGCTCCTCGAGGAAAGGCGGCTTGTTGAAGTACAGCCCGCCCTTCGCCCCTAGCGCGCCGAGCAGCGCGTTGATGATATAGACGCCTCGCATGCGCTGACTGTCGTTACCGTACCACGTCGCGTGGCGGCCCGGCACAATGACCGACTGGGGCCTGGCGGCGGCCATCATGCGCGCCGATTGGCGAATCTGATCGGCCGTCAGGTCGGTGATGGGCGCGGCCCATTCTGGCGTGAAGGGTCGCACATGGGCAGCCAGCTTGTCGAAGCCGACTGTCCATTTATCCACGAAGCCCTTATCGTACAGGCCTTCACCAATGAGGACATTCATCCAGGCCAGGAGCAGGGCCAGGTCCGTACCGGGCTTGATGGGTAACCAGGTATCGGACTTCATGCCCACCGACGAAAAGCGCGGGTCGACAACGATGACCTTCGCGCCCCGCCCCCGCGCGCGGGCGAAATCCTGCATCATGGTGTTGCGGGCATCCTCGCCGATGTGAGTCCCGATAAGGACGATGCAGCGCGCGTCGTCCCAGTCAACCGGCTCATGGTTGCCGATGGCGCGCCCAAAGGTCAGGCTGGCCGCCTCTTCGCGTGGGCTGGTGCACAGGGACATGGACGGCTTGGCGGCATTCGGTGACCCCCACGCCTGGGGCAGGTAGTCGGTGAACCAGAAATCGCCCGACGTGTGGCCGAAGAAGGCGATGGCCTCGGGGCCGTGCGCGGCCTTGATTTTTAGCATCTTCTCGGCGGTGTAATCGAGGGCGTCATTCCAGCTGACCTTACGAAACTGGTTTGCGCCGCGCTCGCCGCTGCGAATCATGGGGTCGAGGAGGCGGTCGGGATCATAGAGGAAGGACACCCCGGCCTGGCCGCGCGCGCATAGCATGCCGCGACTCTTGGGATCCTTGGGGTTGCCGTCGATCTTGACGACGCGCCCGTTGACGCTCTGCACCACGACACCGCACCGCCAGGGGCACATGTCGCAGTAGTTGTAGGTCGTGCGAACGTCGCCGCGCTTGTACCAGGGCGTCTGAATGCCAAAGCGATTGAGGCTTTGAACAAACGGTTGCAGCGACTTGTCGGCCAGGGCAAGGGCGGCTACCGTGACTGCGGAGCCTTGCAGAAATCCTCGCCGACTGACAGCATTAGCTGGATGGGCCATAAGAATCTCCGGGCCAATACCAAACCGGCCCTATTTCATATTCACCGCAGACTCGCCCATGGCTGGCGCCATCGCGCTCGCCACCGCCCACGCGCCGCTGGCAGCGCGCGCCTCCCGCTGCATGGCGCGCGAAATGAGGCACAGGGCGCTCGACACCCATTCCTGGTCCAGGTACTCCATAGGGATACTGCTGCACGCGCCCGCGTCCCAGATAACCTGCCGATACTGCCGCACCTGGAAAGGGAGAAGCACCACGGTACGCACCCGCGGATTGGCGCACATCAAGGCGCGCACCAGGTCGGGTGTGTCTGGCCCCGCCAGACGCCAGTCGAGGAACACGACGTCATCCTGGGCGGCGCTCACCCGGCGGGCGAGGGCGTCGCGGGTATCGACGCGGGTCACAACAACGTCGTGGTGCACCAGTGTCAATGCTGCCTCCAGGCAGGCATCGAACAACGCCTGGGTCTGAGGGTCTGGAATCACGAGCAAGAGTCGAATGCTCATATAACCTCACGGCGCGACAGGCGAACCACACGGACGGCTGTCTCCAGTCTACCCGACTTGATGCGACTCCGCTATCGGGCAAAGGCTAGCAGTGTGTCAGGGAAAGACCGACAATCCCAGGCGAGGAACGCCCCGACAAGGTGGACGCCGCCTGCCATCCAGCGTTGTCGCGGCGCGTCGCTTCGGCTACAATTTCACTTGACGCCCTTGGCGATGCTGATACGAACGGATGCAGCGATGAGCGATTTCTACACCACGGTCGAGCAGGTGATTCGAGGCGGGACGCGGGTGGCGGTGGCAACCATCATCGCTATCCGCGGCTCAGTTCCCCGTGAGGTGGGCACTAAGATGCTCATCCACCCGCAGGGTCGGCACATGGGGACTATTGGCGGCGGCTGTGGCGAGAGCGACGTGATTCACGCCGGGCTGCGCGCCCTGGACGACGGGCGGCCTGCCCTGGTTCACGTCGATCTGACCGAAGACATCGCGATGGAGAGCCTCGGTGTGTGTGGCGGAATCATGGACGTGTTCGTGGAACCCTGGGGCGATGAGCGGCTGCCCCTCCTGGCGAAGCTGGCAGCGGCGGCCAGCGCGCAGGCCCCTGTCGCCCTGCTCACTACCATCCACCCGGCGGCGGGCAGGGGAGACCGCCATCTGCTCCTCTACGGCGACGGGACGCAGGACGGGCAACCGGGCGATATCGAGGCAGAGGCAGTGGACCGGGCCACCGAGATGCTGGCCGTGGGGCGTAGCGGACTGGTACGAGTCAACGACTCGAAAGTTTATGTCGAGAGTCAGGCGCGGCCGCCACACCTGGTCATTGTCGGGGCGGGGCACATCGCTGCGCCGCTGGCCCGCCTGGGGCGTTTGCTCGACTTCCACGTGACCATCATCGACGACCGTCCCGCTTTCGCCAACTACGCTCGCTTCCCTGACGCCGACGCCATCATCGTCGACTATTTCCGCCCCGCTCTGGAAGCGCTGCCCCTCGACCGCCAGAGCTACGTGGTTCTCGTGACCCGTGGCCACCAGCACGACGTAGACTCATTGCTGACCATCCTCGACCGGCCGACGGCCTACATCGGCATGATCGGCAGTGCGCGACGGGTGCGCGCCGTGTTTGAGTTACTAGAGCGCGAGCAGGGCGTTGACCCCGCCCGCCTGGACCGGGTACACTCCCCGATCGGGCTGGACATCGGGGCCGAGACGCCCGCCGAGATTGCCATCGCCATCATAGCCGAAATCGTCAAGGTACGGCGCGGCGGGACCGGCATTCCTCTCACTGACCGTGAGCGGCGCGGGCCAGTCCACTCACAACGCCACGCCAAACACAAAGGGTGAGCCGTCTGGCTCACCCCTGCCCTATCAGGCGTCGATAATCTTCAGGCGTATCGATGTCGGCGGTGGTTGCCTCTCCCACCTCCACAAACTCCACCTGATCGGCGAAGTCCTCGATGAGGCCGCGCCCTCCCTGGTCACCCTCCACCTGCATCAATTCATGCCACAGGTCGCGGTCCCATAGGGTGGGCGTCCCTCGCCGGCCATGGAAGGTCGGCACGACGATGGGCGCGCCCGTCTCGATGTAGCGCCGCACCAGGGCCTGGACAAGCTCCCCCGTTACGGTGGGTTGGTCGGCGAGCAGGAACAGCGCCGCGCCAATATCGTCCCCTAGCCCCGCCAGCCCCGCCTTGACCGATGTGCTCAGGCCCTCGGCCCACGCTGGGTTTCTGACCACGGTCCACGGGTGGTCGACCACCGACGAGGGACCACCGACCACCGAATCCTCCACCTGATCGGCGTTGGCGCCGGTGACGAGGACCGTCTGCGCCGCGCCAGCCGCCTGGGCCAGGCGAAGGGCGTGGCCCACCAGGGTCGTATCGCGCCAGGGCAATGTCTGCTTGGGCACGCCGTAGCGGCTTGCCCCACCCGCCGCCAGGACGACCGCGCCCACCCGTGCGTGACGCTCCCAGATTGGGTCGTCCGCCTGTACCGCGCCGATGAGCACAGCCTCATAGCCGGGCACAGCCAGGACACGCTGCGCCACGTCGCGGGCCAGGGGCAGTGTCGCCGCCGATACGCGATTGAGCAGGGCCACGACTCGCGCCCCAGGCGGGACGTTCTTGAGGCCGCCCTCCGGATGGGTCAGGACGCGAGCGACCGTCTCGCCCGTCACCGGGGAGCCGAGGGGCTGGCCCACCAGTGCGGCAACGCGCTCCACGCGATGCACGTGGGTGGCGTCCAGCGGCTCGCCGACGACATCCAGCCCCACGACCACGACCACCATGTCTGCGTCGGGCGGGATGGGTGGCTCGTACTCGGCGGGGGCCTTGAGGGGCCGATGCCGCGAGCCGTCGGCCTCGACCAGTACATTGGCGACACGGGGCAGCCCGGCCAGGCGGCGCGGCCAGTCCAAAGGAGTCGAGTCGAGCTTCCAACCCTCGTCACTGTCCAGCATGTCTGGCGCGACGACAATCCGGCGCAGGTAGGGCAGCGTCTCGGCGTGGCGCTCGGCGATGCGGTCGAAGTCGCGGTGCAGGAACAGCCCGTCGGCGTCACCCTCGCGGGGCAGAAGCATCCTGGCCGTAGTGGTGACAATCACACGCCCCGTACCCGGCTCGGCCAGCTCCGCCGCCAGCCGGTACAGCAGGCTCGTCTTGCCGCCGCCGCCCACGACGGCGACCACGACGCCGTCCATGACCCGCAACGCCCATGTCAGCTTCATGGAAGTCCGACCAGTACCGCTTCCAGGACGCCGCCAGCGATGGCGAGGGACTTGTCAGAGACAGTATGGACGTGAGAGGGGTCGGCGCGGGGGTCAATGTCGCCAAGCTTCGTGCCCGCTTCCACCCGCAGACCGTCGTGCAGCATGCCGCGTAGCACACCGCTAATGTCCGCCACGACCTCGACCTCGCCCACGATGGCGACTATCTCACCCACTCGAATCACCTCGCCGATGTCCCGCACCGCCGTCACAACCCCGTCGGCGGGCGCGCGCAGCACGCGCTCCGCATCTGCGCCGCCGATACGCCCCGGCAGGCCGGTATCCGGCTCAGCGCTGCCTGCCCAGATGACCCGCCCCAGGTTGTGGCCGCGATTCGTCTCGATCACGGCGTGGCAGTCTTCGCCCGCCACGAAGCCGGGGCCCAGGCCAATCACCAACGCCGCGTCTTCCCGCGACGTGCCCAGGTTGCGCTTCGCCATACGGGCATCGACGATCACATCTGGCAGCAGCGCGCCAATGGCCCAACCCTGGGGGTCGATAACCAGGGGAATCTCGCCGTCTCCCAGGGTAGCATGGACGCGGGCGGCATCGACCCGCCGCGCCGTCACGCCCTCGACCGTTGTCGCGCCATCGTAGGCCGCCTGGGCGAAGGCCACGGTGCGCCGCACAGCCAGCGGCTCAGGCAGCTCGGTCAGGGCAACCTGGAAGCCGCAGCGGTGCAGGCGCAGGGCCACGCCGGTCGCCAGGTCGCCCGCGCCGCGAATCAACACCTCGATGGAAAAAAGAAGGGGCATGCGAGTCTCCTAGACCGGGAGCGGGGCGGGTTCGCGGGGCAACGTCGCATCTCAGTCCGGTGGGGTCGTGGGGCTACTCTCTCCCTCAGCGCCAGGATGCGCCGCGCCGTCGCTGCCGATGAGCGCATCGATGATGCGCGGCAGCGCCGCCAGCGTGAACCAGCCCAGGAGAGCAGCTACGATGGACAACACCATCAAGCCCGACGCAGCCATCAACCCCAAGGCGCCCGCCAGCCAGATACTGGCCCCCGTCGTCAGGCCGCGCACCGTCGTGCCGGTGCGAAAGATCGTGCCCGCGCCCAGGAAGCCCATGCCCGTCACCACCCCTGCCGCCACCCGAGCCGGATCACGCAGCTGGCTCTCACCGGCGAAGCCATACACACCCGCCAGCGTGAAGCCCGCGGCGGCCATCGCCACCAGAATATGGGTGCGCAGGCCGGCCGGCCGCTGTCGCCGCTCGCGCTGCCAGCCCAGGAGTCCACCCAGGAGCGCGGCGAGAACCAGCCGCTGAATAGCTTGTAGATCGTCGGGGTTCATAAGCTGTCCTGGTACAACCTTAGCGCTGCGTTTGGTACTCCTCGGCCAGCATGGCAAACACCAGGGTATCGCGCAGGCTGCCGTCCACGCTGCGACCGTCGTGGCGCAGCGTGCCTTCCAGCGCGTAGCCCGCCCGCTCAGCGACGGCGCGGCTGCGCAGGTTGCGGCTGTCCATGCGAATCTCCACTCGCTGCGCCTTGAGAACATCGAAGGCAAAGGCGGTGATGCCCTGCACAGCCTCCGTGACGTAGCCCTGACCCTCGTAGCCTGTGCGTCGCCAGTAGCCAATCTCGAAGCGGGGCACGTCCCAGTCGATGCGGTGCAGCCCGCTGCTACCTATGACAATGCCCGTGTCTTTCAGAAACAGCAGCAGCATGATATTGCTGCGCTCCAGGTACTGGATGCGCGCCCGCCGCGCCAATTCTTCGGACTCGTCCAGGCTCGGCGGCTGCTGTGCCCAGGGCATCCAGGGCCGCAGCTCGTCCAGGCTGTCGCACACGGCAGCGTTGAGGGCCGGGCCGTCGCCCGCGCGCGGCACGCGGATGAGCAGGCGGTCCGTCGCCAGCGAGTCAGGAATATCGCGCAGCAAGGGTGAGGTCATGGCGTCGGCGCGTCCTTCGGCTGGCCCTCGGTCAGCCCCTGGCCAGGCAGGCTCTCGTCAGTGACAATCTCGCCGTAATCCGCGCCGTATAGCGTCTCCAGCACGCGCGGCGGCGTCAGGGGCAACGTGTCGAACCAGCGGCCGGTCGCGTCGTGGAGGGCGGCGGTCAGGGCGGGGGCCAGCGGGATGAAGGGCATCTCGGCCATGCCCCGCGCGCCGAAGGGGCCGTTGGGGTCGGGCACTTCCAGGATGACGCTGTCTAGACGGTCGGGCACGTCCAGGATGGTGGGAATCAGGTAGG